>NZ_JBHWZS010000032.1:0-48788 GCF_042728155.1 Streptomyces sp. NPDC060209 | reverse complement strand
CCGGACCGTCCCGCACGTCGACGCCGCCGCCAACGCGGGCCGCGCCGCGCTGCTCGTCGAGGCCCTGACCCGCTGCTCCCCGGCCGTCAGCCGTCCGCCGTGCTCCTGGTCGGCGCCGGCTGCGGAATGCCGCCCTCGGCCACCTTGCGATCGCCCGCCCGCAGCACCCCCGCACCCAGGACCAGCCCGAACGCCAGCACCGTCACCAGGCCGAACGACACGAGCAGTGAGGTCGCCTCCGCCAGCGAACCGATCGCGGACGGGGCGATGAGTCCGGAGGTGTAGGTGATGGTGGCGACACCCGCGATGGCCCGGCTCGGGTTCGTGCCGCTGCGTCCGGCCGCGGCGAACGCCAGCGGCACGACGACCGCCACGCCGAGGCCCAGCAGCCCGAAGCCGCACAGCGCCAGGACCGGCCCGGAGGACAGGATCACGAGCAGTCCGCCGGCCGTGGCCAGGACGCCTCCGACCCGTACGGTCCGCACCGCCCCGAACCGGTCGACGACCTTGTCGCCGGCGATCCGGGCGATGGCCATCATGAGGGCGAACGCCGTGGTCGACGCCGCGGCGAGCCCGGCCGAGCTGTCCATGACGTCCCGGAGGTAGACCGCCGACCAGTCCATGCTGGCCCCCTCGGCGAACACCGCGCAGAATCCCACCGCTCCGATGACCAGCGCCGACTTCGGCGGCAGGGTGAAGCGCGGCGGCGGCTCCTCGTCGGGCTCGCTGCGCAGGTCCAGGACGCCCTGGCAGGCGGCCAGGCCGAGCGCCGTCAGCACCAGGGCGGCCAGGGTGTGGTGCAGCCGGGCATCGGCCCCGATGTGTGCCGCGACCGTGCCCGCCGCCGAGCCGATCAGGGCGCCCACGCTCCACATGCCGTGCAGCCCGGACATGATCGACCTGTCGAGCCGGTTCTCCACCTCGACGCCGAGGGCGTTCATCGCCACGTCCGACATTCCCGCGGTCGCCCCGTACACGAACAGTGCCAGGCAGAGCGTGAGCAGATTCGGGGCCAGGGCCGGCAGGATCAGCGCCAGCGTCCAGAGCGCCAGCAGCCCCCGCAGGGCCGTCCGGGCCCCGAACCGGTGACTGACGCTGCCGGCCAGCGGCATGGCCAGCGAGGCTCCGATGGCGGGGAAGGCGAGTGCGAGACCGAGCTGGCCCGCGCTCACCGAGGCGTGGTCCTGGATCCACGGGACCCGGGTCGCGAAGCTGCCGGTCACCGCCCCGTGCACGGCGAAGACCGCGGCGACCGCGTACCTGGCCCGTCTGACCTGCTCCGTGCCGAAGACCGGGACCACTGGATCCTTTGTCATACGCCGTGCCCTCCCCTGGGAATTGCGGCAGGCCGGTACCCCCGGCGCCTGTCGTGCGGTGCGGGCCGTAAACTATCAGGAACCCTGCCTGATAAATAACCCCATGGCGGCGGACCGTCAGTGATCTGGAAGGATCCCGGCATGCCCGCATCCCCGAGCACCGCCCGGGCCATCAACGACCGGCTCGCCCTGCGACTCCTCCAGCAGGACGGCCCGCTGACGGCCACTCAGCTGAAGACCCTGACCGGCCTGTCCCGCCCCACGGTCGCCGATCTGGTGGACCGCCTGCAGGACGCCGGCCTGGTCCGGGTCGTCGGGGAGAGCGGCTCGGACCGCCGTGGACCCAATGCCCGGCTGTACGGGATCGTCGCCGACCGGGCGCACCTGGCCGCCCTCGACGTACGTACGGACAGCGTCGCCGTGGTCGTCGCGGACCTGCTCGGCGTCACGCTCGCCGAGGGGACGCTGCCGATCGGCAGCGACACCGGCACACGGCCCGCCGTCGAGCGGGCCGTCGCGATGCTGGAGCGCACCGCCCGCACCGCGGGCACGGCCCCGCTGCACAGCGTCGGCATCGGCGCCCCGGGCCTGATCGACCCCGTCACCGGCGAGCTCAGGAACACCGCCGGGCTCCCCGCCTGGCACGGGGGCCTGGTCAGGGAGCTCCAGCAGCGGCTGTCCGCAACCGTCCTCGTCGAGAACGAGACCAACCTCGCCGCCGTCGCGGAACACCGCATCGGAGCCGCCCGGGACCGCGACACCTTCGTGCTGCTCTGGCTCGGCCACGGCATCGGCGCCGCCGTCATGCTCGACGGCAAGCTGCGCCGCGGCGCGTCGGGCGGGGCGGGAGAGATCGGTTTCCTGCCGGTGCCGGGCACCGCCGGGGTCCCCTCGGCGGTCAACTGCGACGGAGGATTCCACTCCCTGGTCGGCTCGGCCGCCGTCTGCGAGCTTGCGGCGCACCACGGCATCAGGGCGTGGGGCCCCTCCGCGGACGGGGCGCACGAGCAGGACCCCGCCGCCGCGTTCGCCGTACGGGCCGCGCTGCGTGCCGACGACGCGGACGGTGACGCCTTCCTCGGGGCGCTCGCCGACCGCCTCGCGATCGGAGCCGCCGCGGTCGTCTCCGTGCTCGACCCCGGCTGCCTCGTCCTGGCGGGCGAGGTCGGCCGCGCCGGCGGCGACGCGCTCGCCGCACGGGTGGAGGAGCGACTGGCACGGATGTCACCGCTCCGTACGGAGGTCAGAGCCGGGACGCTGGGCGGCGGCGCGGTCCTGCGCGGCGCGTTGTTCGCCGCCCGGGAGGCCGCCCAGGACGTCCTCTTCGCCCCTGCGCGGTGACGCTCCGGAGAGCGGCCGGCGGCGCTCTGTGATCTGTTCCACAGAGGGCACCCGTATGGACCAAGCCACACCGTGGCAGAATGAGTTCTGTACCAGCAGCAGCGCACTCCGGGGTCGGTGTAATTCCGAACCGGCGGTTATAGTCCGCGACCCGTCCGCATCCAGCGGCCGGTTGACCAGGTGAGATTCCTGGACCGACGGTGAAAGTCCGGATGGGAGGCAGTGCGCGGCGGGCCGTCACAGGTACGCCGCTGTCGGCGGATGTGTTCCGGGAAGTCCCGGGACGCCCACATCCGTGTCGACGGATTCGGTTTTCGGCGTTCTCCTGTTGCGTTCCGCTTCATCTGTCGTCATCGACAGGCCCCGGAGTCCGTGCCCGAAGAGGCAGGAGGACCCGGTGGCCACCGCAGCCGAAAGAACCGCCATGCGGCGGGCGATCACGCTCGCAGCCCGCGGACTCGGCGCCACCAGCCCGAATCCGGTCGTCGGATGCGTCATTCTCGACGCCTCCGGGGAACAGGCCGGCGAAGGCTTCCACCAGCGCGCCGGAGGGCCGCACGCCGAGATCCACGCCCTGCGCGAGGCCGGCGAGCGGGCCCGTGGCGGCACCGCCCTCGTCACCCTCGAACCCTGTAACCACACCGGACGCACCGGCCCCTGCGCCCAGGCACTCACCGAGGCCGGTGTCCGCCGTGTCGTGTACGCGGTGGGCGACCCGAACCCGCAGGCCACCGGCGGTGCGGACACCCTGCGTGCCGCCGGCGTCGAGGTGGAGGCGGGCCTCCTCCACGACGAGGCGGAGGCCGGCAACACCGCGTGGCTCACCTCGGTCCGCCTCGGCCGCCCGTACGTCCTCTGGAAGTACGCGGCGACCCTCGACGGCCGGATCGCCGCAGCCGACGCCACCAGCCGCTGGATCACCTCCCCCGAGGCCCGCGCCGACGTCCACCGTCTGCGCGCCGAGGCCGACGCCGTGGTGGTCGGCTCCGGTACCGCACGCACCGACGACCCCCAGCTGGGCGTACGCGGCGTCGAGGGCGCCACCCAGCCGCTCCGGGTGGTCGTCGACACCGGTGCCACCGCCGTCCGGCCCGGAGCCCGGGTCCTCGACGGGTCCGCGCCCACCCTGATCGCGGTCGCCGACGACGCCGAGGCGGGCCACCTTCCCGCGGAGGCCGTGCTGCGCCTGCCGCGCGCCGCCGACGGGCCCGGCCTGGACATCGACGCGCTGCTCGCCGCCCTCCACGGCCGGGGCATCCGTTCCGTACTCCTCGAAGGCGGGCCGGTCCTGGCCGGCTCCTTCGTCGCCGCGGGAGCGGTCGACACCGTCGTCGGCTATCTCGCCCCGGTCCTCCTCGGCGCGGGCCCGGCGGCCCTCGCCGACGCCGGAATCTCCACCATCTCCCAGGCGTTGCGCCTCGACGTGACCGAGACCGTCCGTATCGGCCCCGATCTGCGCATCACCGCCGTCCCCGTTCCTGCTCGGAAGGGAAACTGAGTGTTCACCGGAATTGTCGAAGAACTGGGTGAGGTCACAGCCGTCGAGAAGCTCGACGACGCCTCCCGCTTCCGACTTCGCGGCCCCGTCGTGACCGAGGGCGCCAAACACGGCGACTCCATCGCCGTCAACGGCGTCTGCCTCACCGTCGTGGACCTCGGGGAGAACGAGTTCACCGCCGACGTCATGGCCGAGACGCTGGACCGGTCCAGCCTCGGCGCGCTGACGGCCGGCTCCCGGGTCAACCTGGAGCGCCCCATGGCCCTCGGCGGCCGCCTCGGCGGCCACATCGTCCAGGGACACGTGGACGGCACGGGCCGCATCGTCGAGCGCAAGATCTCCGAGAACTGGGAGATCGTCAAGATCTCCCTGCCCGCCGGTCTGACCCGCTACGTGGTGGAGAAGGGCTCGATCACCGTCGACGGCGTGAGCCTGACCGTCGTCGACGCGGGCCCCGACTACTTCACCATCAGCCTCATCCCCACCACCCTCGCGCTGACCACGCTCGGCATCAAGGAGCCCGGCGACCCGGTCAACCTCGAGGTGGACGTCCTCGCGAAGTACGTCGAACGCCTGCTCGGCCACGGCGCCGCGCCGGCATCCGGGGAGCCGGTCGCATGAACGCCCTGGACTGGCTGAACTCGGAGGCGTTCAGCGCCTTCGGGCAGCACATCATCTGGTCGGACATGATCGGCAACACGATCGGTCTGATCGCCCTGGCCCTCGGCTGGCTCCGTTCGGTCTGGACCTGGCCCGCCCAGCTCCTGTCCGGCGTCGTCCTGGTCGCCGCCAACGTCTCCGTGCAGCAGGCGGGCAGCGTCGGCAAGCAGCTGATCGTCATCGCCGTCGCCGTCTGGGGCTGGCAGCAGTGGACCCGCGGCAGGCAGCAGGCGCAGGACGGGTCCATCGCCGTGCGCTTCGCCACCTGGCGCGAGCGCGGCTACCTGGTCGGCGGCGCCGCGCTGGGCACGCTCGCGGTCGGCGGGCTGTTCACGGCCTTCCCGTCGCTCTCCTGGAGCCCGTGGGCGGACGCCTACATCTTCGCCGGCACCCTCGTGGCGATGATCGCCCAGGCGCGCGGCATGGTCGAGTTCTGGTTCGCCTGGCTGCTCGTCGACCTCGTCGGCGTACCGCTCAACTTCCACAGCGGACTCGCCTTCTCCGGTCTCATCTACGTCGTCTACGGCGCCCTCGTCCTGTGGGGCATGCGCGACTGGTGGCTGCGTACGCGGACACCAGCTCTGGAAGGAGCCACGGCATGACTGCCCAGCCCACCTGGTTGCACGACCGCACCATCGAGGACCTCTCGCTCGACCCCGTCGAACAGGCGATCCGCGACATCGCCGCCGGACGGCCCGTCGTGGTCGTCGACGACGAGGACCGGGAGAACGAGGGCGACCTCGTCATCGCCGCCGAGAAGGCGACCCCCGAGATCATCGCCTTCATGATGAGCGAGTGCCGCGGTCTGATCTGCGCGCCCATGGAGGACGACGAGCTGGAACGCCTCGAACTCCCGCAGATGGTCACGCACAACACCGAGTCGATGAAGACCGCCTTCACCGTCTCCGTCGACGCCTCCGCCGAGCACGGGGTGACCACCGGGATCTCCGCGGCCGACCGCGCCACCACGCTCAGGATGCTGGCAGGCGGCAAGGCGGGCCCCGGCGACTTCGTGCGCCCCGGCCACATCTTCCCGCTCCGCGCCCGCTCCGGCGGCGTCCTCGTCCGCAACGGCCACACCGAGGCCGCCGTCGACCTGGCCAGGCTCGCCGGGCTGCGTCCCGCCGGAGCCATCGTGGAGATCGCGGGTGAGGACGGCGTGATGCTGCGGCTGCCCGAGCTCGTCCCGTTCGCCCGCAAGCACGGCCTCACGATCATCTCCATCGAGGACCTGATCGCCTACCGCCGCAGCGCCGAGCCCACCGTGCGCCGCGAGGCCGAGGTCCGGCTGCCCACCAGCTTCGGCCCGTTCACCGCGTACGGCTACCGCTCCGTCGCCGACGGCGTCGAGCACGTCGCACTCGTCCACGGTGACATCGGTGACGGCCAGGACGTCCTCGTCCGGGTCCATTCCGAATGCCTGACCGGTGACATCTTCCAGTCCCAGCGCTGCGACTGCGGGCCCCAGCTGCACACCTCCATGGAGCGCATCACGGCCGAGGGCCGCGGGGTCGTCGTCTACCTGCGCGGCCACGAGGGCCGGGGCATCGGACTGCTGTCCAAGCTGCGCGCGTACGAACTCCAGGAGCGCGGCTCCGACACCCTCGACGCCAATCTGGAACTGGGGCTGCCGGCCGACGCCCGGGACTACGCGGCGGGCGCCCAGATCCTGAGCGACCTCGGCGTGCGCACCCTGCGTCTGATGACCAACAACCCGGACAAGACCGCCGCGCTCGTGCGGTACGGGCTCGAGATCACCGGGCGTGAGCCCATGCCCGTCCAGGCCGGTGAGCACAACCTGCGGTACCTGCGCACCAAGCGGGACCGGATGGGGCACGACCTGCCCTGGCTCGACGCCGCCGCGTCGGCCTGCGGCAACCAGTAAGCCGCGCCGGCCCGCGGCAACAAGTAAGCACCGACGAACACACAGGAGAGACATGAGCGGCAAGGGCGCACCCGAACTGTCCGTACGCAACTGCGGAGACCTGCGGGTGGCGGTGATCGCGGCCCAGTGGCACGAGAAGGTCATGGACGGACTCGTCGACGGGGCCCTGCGCGCCCTGCACGACCTCGGGATCGACGAGCCGACGCTGCTCCGGGTCCCCGGCAGCTTCGAGCTCCCGGTCGTGGCCAAGGTGCTCGCCGGCCGCGGCTACGACGCGATCGTCGCGCTCGGAGTGATCATCCGCGGGGGCACCCCGCACTTCGAATACGTGTCCCAGGGCGTCACCAACGGCCTCACCCAGGTCACGGTCGACACCGGAGTCCCCGTCGGCTTCGGGGTGCTCACCTGTGACAACGAGGAGCAGGCACTGGACCGGGCCGGACTCGAGGGCTCCAACGAGGACAAGGGGCACGAAGCGGTCACCGCCGCCGTAGCCACCGCCGCCACACTGCGCACCGTCAGCGAACCCTGGCGCTGAGCAGCGCTCCGGGACCCCGTATTCTAAGGACCATCATGGCCAACAAAACCTTCGAAGAACTCTTCGCCGAGCTGCAGCTCAAGGCCGCCGACGGCGACCCCTCCACCTCCCGCACCGCCGAGCTGGTGGACAAGGGTGTGCATGCCATCGGCAAGAAGGTCGTCGAGGAGGCCGCGGAGGTCTGGATGGCCGCCGAATACGAGGGCAAGGAAGCCGCCGCCGAGGAGATCTCGCAGCTGCTCTACCACGTCCAGGTGATGATGGTCGCCCGCGGGATCTCCCTCGACGACGTCTACGCCCACCTCTGAGCACACCCCCGCACGTCCCGGAACTCCCTCCGCACAAAGGAAACCTGACCTCATGCTGCGCATCGCCGTCCCCAACAAGGGTGCAATCTCCGGGCCTGCGATGGCGATGCTCCATGAGGCGGGCTACCGGCAGCGCAAGGAGTCGAAGGAACTGGTCCTCGTCGACCCCACGAACGAGGTCGAGTTCTTCTACCTGAGGCCGCGCGACATCGCGATCTACGTCAGCTCCGGCCGCCTGGACATCGGCATCACCGGCCGTGACCTGCTGCTGGACTCCGGGGCCGAGGCCGAGGAGATCCTCCAGCTCGGCTTCGCGCGCTCCACCTTCCGTTATGCCACCAAGCCCGGCACGGCCACCGGCCCCAAGGACTTCGACGGCATGACGATCGCCACGTCCTACGAGGGCATCGTGGCGAAGCACCTCGCCGAAGAGGGCGTCAAGGCCTCCGTCGTCCACCTCGACGGCGCCGTCGAGACGGCCATCGAGCTCGGGGTCGCGCAGATCATCGCCGATGTCGTCGAGACCGGCACCAGCCTGCGCAACGCGGGCCTCGAGGTCATCGGTGAGCCGATCATGTCCTCGGAAGCCGTCGTGATCCGCCGCAAGGGCGCCGACGCCGAGGACCCCAAGGTGCAGCAGTTCCTGCGCCGTCTGCAGGGCGTCCTGGTGGCCCGCAGCTACGTGATGATGGACTACGACTGCCGCGTCGAGCACCTGGAGCGCGCCGTCGCCCTCACCCCGGGGCTGGAGTCGCCGACCATCTCTCCGCTGCACCACGAGGGCTGGGTCGCCGTCCGCTCCATGGTCGCGGCCAAGGAGGCCCAGCGGATCATGGACGACCTGTACGAGCTGGGCGCGCGCGCCATCCTCACGACGGCCATCCACGCCTGCCGCCTCTGACGGCCGGACCACAGCACACCTAAGGACGACAGAGCCGCCATGTCCGCCCCCGCACCCCGGCCGCCCGAACTCCCCGCCCTTCCGGCCACCTTCAGGCCCACCCTCACCCGGGTGGTCCTGCTGGCCGTGGGGGCGGCGATGTTCGTCGTCATCACCGCGGTCGCGCTGATACTGGAGAACCTCAGCCCGGGGGAGCGGACCAGCTTCGTCTTCGTCGCCCTGCTCTTCTTCGGCGTCCTCGCCCTGCTCAGCCGGCCCCGCATCACGGCCGACGACGCAGGGGTGACGGTCGTCAACATCACCCGTACCCGCCGACTGGCCTGGGCCGAGATCCTCCGCGTCAATCTGCGCGCCGGCGACCCGTGGGTCTTCCTCGACCTCAGCGACGGCACCAGCATGCCCGCGCTCGGCATCCAGCCCGGAATCGCCAGGGCGCGGGCCATCAGTGACGCCCGCGCTCTCCGCGCTCTCGTCGAATTCCACGGCAGCGGAGTGAACAACGCCACGGAGAACGGCTGAGCCCCCTGCCCCGTACGGCCCGATCCCGATTATTCTGGGACCGGTGGCGCACCGGGTGCGTCCCGCCCCGCACCAGAAGGCCTCCGAGGCCCGCGGGGCACATTCCTGCGACCCAAGGAGTGACTCCCTCCAGCAATGGACGGATCGTCCGGTAGTACCTGCGCCGCCCTCTCTCCGGAGGCGGCGGCATGACCACCCCCCTGTTGCTGCTCATCGCGGCATTCCTTCTCATCCTCGCCAACGGGTTCTTCGTGGCAGCCGAATTCGGGCTCGTCACGGTGGAACGGCCGGACGCCGAACGCGCCGCCGCCGAAGGCGACCGCCGGGCCCGTACCGTCGTCGCCGCCCTGCGTGAACTCTCCTTCCAGCTCTCCGGCACCCAGCTCGGCATCACCATCACCTCGCTGGTCGTCGGCATGCTCGCCGAACCGGCACTCGCCCAGCTGCTCGCCGGACCGCTCACCGCCACCGGACTGCCCCGAGGGGCCGTTCCCGGGGTGAGCGTCGTGATCGGCATGCTGTTCGCCTCCGCCGTCCAGATGGTGATCGGCGAGCTCGTACCGAAGAACTGGGCGGTCTCCCGGCCGCTCCAGGTCGCCCGGTTCGTCGCCGGGCCCCAGCACCGCTTCTCCACCCTCCTGCGACCGGTGATCACCGCCCTGAACGCCGTCGCCAACCGGCTGGTCCGGCTGCTGGGCGTCGAACCCACCGAGGAACTCGCCTCCGCCAGGACCCCGGGTGAGCTCGTCTCCCTGGCCCGGCACTCCGCCGAGGCGGGCACCCTGGAGCAGGACACCGCCGATCTCTTCGTGCGGACCCTGTCCCTCGCCGGCCTCACCGCCCAGCACGTCATGACCCCGCGGGTGAAGGTCAGCGCGCTGCAGGCGTCGGCGACCGCGGCGGACGTCCTCAACCTCACCCGGGCCACCGGCCTGTCCCGCTTTCCGGTCTACCGGGACCGTATCGACGAGGTGGTCGGCATGGTCCACCTCAAGAACGCCCTGGCCGTCCCCTCCCAGGACCGGCTGCGCACCCCGGTGAGCCGGATCGCCGTGGCTCCGCTCCTGGTGCCGGAGAGCCTGCCCGTCGAACAGCTGCTCCAGCGGTTGCGCAGCGAGCAGCCGATAGCCGTCGTGGTCGACGAGTACGGCGGCACCGCCGGTGTCGTCACCCTCGAGGACATCATCGAGGAGCTCGTCGGCGAGGTCAGGGACGAGCACGACGCCGAGGGCGCCGACCGTCCCGAGCTGACGTCCGTCGTCGCCGACGACGGACGGGCCGGCTGGGACGTCGAAGGCAGTACCCGGGTGCTGACCCTGCGGAGGATAGGCCTCGACGTACCCGAAGGGCCGTACGAGACCGTTGCGGGGCTGGTCGCCGATCTGCTGGGGCGCATCCCCGCACCCGGTGACCGGGCCGAGCTGCCCGGCTGGCGGATCTCCGTCCGTCAGGTCGGCCACTACCGTGCCGAGCAGGTCCGCTTCGTCAGTCTGACCGACATACCGGCCACCCCGGCGGAACGGCCCAAGCGGCCCGAGCGGCCTGAGCGGCTCACCCAGGACCTGCTGGAGGCCGTGCGATGAGCCTCGTACAGCTGGCTTTCGCCGGTCTCCTCGTGCTGGCGAACGGCTTCTTCGTCGGCGCCGAATTCGCGCTCGTCTCCGTACGGCGCAGCCAGGTCGAACCCCTCGCGGCAAGCGGGTCGAGCCGGGCCAGACAGGTCCTGTACGGCCTGGAGAACCTGCCGCAGATGATGGCCGCCGCACAGTTCGGCATCACCATCTGCTCCCTCACGCTCGGCGCCGTCGCCGAGCCGACCGTCGCCCATCTCCTGGAGCCGGTCTTCCACGCGGCGCACGTGCCCGAAGGGCTCGTCCACCCGCTCGGCTTCGCGGTCGCCCTGGTCTCCGTGGTCTTCCTCCATCTCGTCATCGGCGAAATGGTCCCGAAGAACCTGGCGATGGCCGCCCCCGAGAAGACCGCGATGTGGCTCAGCCCCGGCCTGGTCGGCTTCGCCCGCCTCTGCCGGCCCGTCACCGCAGCGCTCGGGGCCTGCGCCAGGCTCGTGCTGCGGCTCTTCAAGGTCGAGCCGAAGGACGAGGTCGAGGCCGTCTTCACCAGTGAGCAGCTCAACCGTCTGGTGGAGGACGCGGGCATGGCCGGTCTGCTGGAACCGGAGGCGCAGGAACGCCTCGGGGACGCCCTCGAGCTGGGCAGCAGGCCCGTCACCGATGTGCTGCTGGACCGGGCGTCCCTGGTGACGGTGGATCCCTCCGTCACTCCGCGCCGCATCGAGGAGCTGACCGTACGGACCGGCTACTCACGTTTCCCCGTCTGCGCGGAGGGCGGCGGGTTCATGGGCTATCTGCACGTCAAGGACGTCCTGGAGCTGGAGGACGGCGAGCGGGCCGTCCCGCAGCAGATCTGGCGCCCGATGGCCACCGTTCGGGCCGAACTCCCTCTGGACGACGCCCTGACGGTCATGCGTCGCGCTGCCACGCATCTCGCCCAGGTCGCCGACGCGTCCGGCAAGGTGCTCGGCCTGGTCGCCATGGAGGACGTCCTGGAGATGCTCGTGGGCGAGGTCCGCGACCCCGCCCACCGCGTCTCGGTGCCCCGCCGCACGGTGGACGTGCCGAAGGCCATGGCTCCCCTGGGGTGACTCCCGCGGGCTGATTCCCTCCGCCGCCGGGCGGTCCCTCTGGGGCCGTCCGGCGGCTGTTTCACAGGGCCCCGGGCTCCTGCTTCCCCCGGTTCACGGGGCCTCGCCCGGACAGCACCTCGCCGTACGCCTGCATCAGGTCCGGGAGCCGCAGGGTGGCCAGATCGTCCCGGGTCGGCGCGGCGGCGTAGCCGGACAGCCGCAGATCACGGTAGGCGCAGCTCTTCTCGTACAGGGTGCGCAGGAAACGGCCGTTGCCCAGCTCGTCGATCCAGCCCTGGTCGACCACGTGCCCGCTGATGCTGCGCAGCTCGTCGAGGGACTCCTCGTCCCACACGTCGCCGTTGTCGCCGGCCAGCACCCCGCCGATCGCGGTGAGTTCGAGGGGGCGGTAGCTCGGGAAGTCGACCCGCGTGGTGAAGCGTGAGGACAGCCCCGGGTTGGTGGAGAGCAGCCGGTCCATGCCCTCCGGATAGCCGGCGAGGATGACGACCAGGTGGTCCCTGTTGTCCTCCGCCCGCTTGAGGAGGACCTGCAGGGCCTCGTCGCCGTACGCGTCGCCCTTGCTGTAACCGGAGTTGGAGAGGCTGTACGCCTCGTCCACGAACAGCACCCCACCGAGCGCCGAATCGATCAGCTCGTTGGCCTTCACGGCGGTCTGCCCGAGGAACTCGCCCACCAGGTCGGACCGTTGGGCCTCCACCAGATGGTCGCCGCCGAGGAGCCCGAGTGCGTAGAACACCCGGCCCAGGATCCGGGCGACCGTGGTCTTGCCCGTTCCGGACGGGCCGGAGAAGACGAAGTGGCGCTTCGGCGGTTGCACGGGCAGCCCCTGCTCCGCACGCAGACGTGCCATGTTCAGCTGCGCGGAAAGGGCCTTGACCTGCCGCTTCACCGGTTCGAGTCCGACCATGCGCTCGAGCTCCGCCAAGGCCTCCGCGAGCATCGCCGGATCACTCGGTCCCGCGGGGAAGACGGCTGCCCGCGGAGCCCCCGGCTTCACCCGTGCCCCGTCCCCGCCGGGGCCGGACGGTGGTGCCACCGTCCCGGGCAGGACCTGCGGGTCACCGCCGAGCCAGGGCTCCCTGCCGTCCACCAGATCGGTGTCGAGCGCTGTGTCCCCGTCCGTCCGGGCCTCCACACCCGTGCCGTCCGCACCGAAGCCGGCCAGCGAGACCGCGGCGAGATCGACGGCCTCGTCGTAACCGTCTCCCTCGGAGATCGCCGCGAGTCTGGCCGAGGTGTCCATGAAAGCCGGGTCCACGCGGTGCACGGCCCGGTACAGGGGCAGGGCCGCAGCACTGCGGCCGGTGCCCTCGTGGGCCCGCGCCAGCCAGTAGCGCAGTTCCTTGCGCTGCGGCTGCTCACTGCGGCAGCGCATCAGCGCGGCGGACAGGAGAGGCTCCGCCTGCCCGTACATCTCCAGACGCACCCGGGCCATGCCACCGAAGAGCCCCGCCTCGATGCCGAGCAGCGGATCATCGATGAGCTGCTCCGTGGTGCGTACGAGCTGCTCCCAGTCCTTGACCAGATAGGAGCGGCAGGCGTGCAGGAAGCGCACCTGGGCATCGGTGTCCACGGGCGGCAGGCCGGCCAACGCCCGGTCCAGCTCGGATACATGGCGGCCGTCGAGCCAGTGCGAGGCGTGCGCGAGGAGCAGATCGCGCGGGCTCTCCAGCACCGGCTGCACCCACCAGCCCAGCCAGTACCACGAGTTGAGTGTGCGGCGGTGGCGGGCGCGCTGCTCGCCGAAGCGGTCGCGATGGCGGTGCATGCGTAACAGTGCCGTTGTGGTGTCGATCCGCAGCGCGTGCAGGCCCAGCCAGCCGTCCGCCATGCCGGGATCGAGGCGCACCGCGGTTCTGAACTCCTCCTCGGCCTGCGGGTACGCGCCCATGGTGTAGGCGTCCACCCCGCGCAGCCAGGCAAGGTCGGCCGGGGCCTGCGTGCCCGGCGTGCCGATGTCCATCAGGTCCCCCACAAACCGTGCCCCCAGAATGTCCCGCCCGCACAGCATGCCCAGTGCGGCGCACCTAATCACCGCGCCGGGGACGGGAATTGACCACACCGAGACGCATCGTACCTGCACAGGGAGTGAGCGGTTAAGTACGTTACCGGCGCTTCGGGGGCGGTGACCGAGGGTGAGTGGAAGCCTCGGCCCGGTGGGGCCGGGAGGGCAGAACGAAGCCCCCGATCACGGGGGAACAACCGGGGGCTTCGCGTCTGCGGGGGCTCCGAAAAGCCGCACATTGAGAACGTAAGACCTGTACGGCCCCTCGGTCAAGCCGAGTTGGAGCGCCTCCGGAGCTTTTTCCTACCGCCCGGTATGGCGGCCCTCAGTCTTCACTGTCCGTGACGATTCGACTCGCCCCCGCTGTCGGGCGGGGCCCTTCCAGCCACCTGTATCCCGTGGGCACCCTCCGTATCACCGCATCCGCGAAGGGGCGCGAGGGATCGTCGGTGAAATGCCGCTGCTCCGCGACGGTCCAGCCGTCCCAGAACTCAGAGAGCTCAGGGCCGTCGCGTAGTCTGCCCCGCTCCCAGGACGTCGCGCTGTCCCCCTCGATCCACAGCAGCCCCGCGAGAAACGGCCGCACCGCCGCGCGGCCCGCGCCCACCCCCTCGATCAGCGTCACGGGGGCGGGATCCAGCGTCCTCGGCTGCCCGAAGCGACGGGCCGTCCAGTCGTACGGGGCGTACCGCGCGGGCTCTCCCCGCGAGAGCGGATCCAGGACCTGCGCGCGAAGCCTGTCCGTCCAGGAGAAGAGCTCCTCATGAGTGGCCAGGTCGTCCAGGCGCAGCACGGGGGCGTCGCCGAGTGCTGTGGCCAGGCGGTCGGCGAACGTGCTCTTGCCGGACCCCGCGTGGCCGTCGACCGCGATCAGCCGCACCGGTCCGCAGGAAGGGGGCAGAGTGCGCAGCCGGCGCGCGTGGTCCGCCAGGTCGTTCATGGCTCCACCCTACGAGACCCTGCGGGCAGGCCCCCGGCCCCGCGCAGGTCACGCCAGTGGACCAGACCAATATTGCTGCTGCGGCACGGGCCGAATCACTGGCCGGATCCGGCCCCGACCCGCAATAGTTGGCGCACCGATCGGCACCCGCAGCCCCAATCCGCTCAACGACCGGGGGTCTCGCCCATGACCAGACCGACTTCACGCAGGACCGTGCTCACCGCCGCGCTCGCGGCAGCGGCCGGGGCCGGCGCCGTGGCCTCCGCCGGCCCGGCGAGTGCCGGCCCTTCCCTCACCTCCTCATCCCCGGCGGCAGCCTCGCTCGTGGACAACCGTTTCTGGACCACGTACACCGACTGGCGCTGCGGCTCCTCGGCCGGGACCCGCGCCGTCGCCGGCCGCCGGCCCGGACTGGTGATCTCCACCCCCGCCGGAAGCACCGACTACACCGACCCGCACACCGGCACGACCAGCACCTGGGAGTACGCGACCTGGACCTCCCCGGTCCACCGCTCGGCCGTGCCCGCCACCGAGGTGATCGCCTCCTGGAACGCCGACACCCCGCAGGGCACCTGGATCCAGATCGAACTGCGCGGCAGCTACTCGGACGGGACGGAAACGCCCTGGTACGTGATGGGCCGCTGGGCCGCCCGTGACACCGACATCCGCCGCACCTCCGTGGACGACCAGACCGACGGCAGGAGCACGGTCTGGACCGACACCTTCTCCCTGGACGACGCGGCGAGCGGGCTGCGCCTGGTGTCGTACCGCCTGAAGCTCACCCTCCACCGCACCCCCGGCACCCGCCTCACGCCCACGGTGCACCGGGTCGGAGCCATGGCCTCGGACGTCCCCGACCGCTTCACCGTCCCCGCCACCGCACCCGGCGCCGCCCGGGAACTGGCGGTGCCCCGCTACTCGCAGAACGTCCATGTGGGGGAGTACCCGGAATACGACAACGGGGGCGAGGCCTGGTGCAGCCCCACCTCCTCGCAGATGATCATCGAGTACTGGGGCCGCACGCCCACCCCCGAGGACCTGGCCTGGGTCAAGCCGGGTCTGGCCGACCCGCAGGTCTGCCACGCGGCCCGCTACACCTTCGACTACCAGTACGACGGCTGCGGCAACTGGCCCTTCAACGCCGCCTACGCCGCGACGTACAGGGACATGAACGCAGCGGTCACCCGGCTCGGATCACTGACCGATCTGGAGCAGCTGATCGCCGCCGGCATCCCGGTCATAACGTCACAGTCGTTCCTCAAGGGCGAGCTGACGGGCGCGGGTTACGGGACGTCAGGTCACCTGATGACGGTCGTCGGCTTCACGGCCGACGGCGATGTGATCGCCAACGACCCGGCGTCGTCGTCCAACGACGCGGTGCGCCGCGTCTACCAGCGGCGTGAGTGGGAGAACATCTGGCTCCGCACGAAGCGCTACGACGCGAACGGAGCGGTCAGGAGCGGCACGGGCGGGGTCTGCTACGTCTACTGGCCGGTCGTGCCGACATCACGTCAGCGCCGCGTACTTCGGTCGCTCGGCCTGACCTGACCGTGTGAGGCCCTGCGGCCGCCTCGACGACCTGACGGCAGCGTGCCCGGCCGTCGTGGGAGAGGTGGCCGTAGGGGTCCACCGTGACCTTGACCGAGCGATGTCCCGGCCATCGGGAGACTTCACGGTCGGACAGCCGGCAAAAGGACGGCGTGAGGATTCGGGGCCCCGGCGCCTGGAACCGGTGGGGCGCCAGGCACACTCGGCGTGTTGTAGTTCGCTCAGCAGAGGATGACGCACGCATGATCACGCTCAGCAAGGAAGACGGACCGGCAGACCTGGACGGAGTCACCCACCTGTCCATCGGCGTGTCCTGGGACCCTACGGCCGGTAGCAGCGGAGGGGTCATGGGTGTGCTCCGTCGCAAGACCGGCACCGACCTCGACCTGATAGCCATTGCCATGCAGGGCGCGGACCCGGTGCGTATGGCGGGCCTGGACTCGCTGGACCCCATGGGCAACGGCTCCCTCGTGCACAGCGGCGACAACCAGACCGGGCGCGGCGACGGCGACGACGAAACCGTCACGGTCGAGTTCGCACGCATCCCCGCCAACATCACATCGATCGTGTTCGTCGCCGCCGCCTTCAAGAAGGGCAGTTCCTTCCAGAAAGCCCGCAACATCAGCTTCAAGGTCTACGACGCGACCGGCGGCACCACCCAGCAGGTAGCCGACATCTGGCCCAGCCTGCTGACCCAGGACAACGGCTGCGCCGTGGCGAAGGCCGTTCGGGTCGGCGGCGCCTGGAAACTCGAAGTGATCAACGTGACGGGGAAGGTCAAGCAGGGTGACGAGCACGCCCTGATGCGCTTCGCGATCAGTAAGTAGGCCTCTCGCCCGCCAGGGCCCTCGGCCGGGGGCGCGTCGTTCTCGCGACGGGGCATGGGCGGGTGTGTTTTGCCGTGAACTGAAGCCTCTCGAACGGCACTTCATGCGACCGTCCCGCCCCGGAAGAGGTCGGGCCGGCGCACTGACACCAGGCTTGTACAGCTCGGTTCGAAGATGTCGATCGCGGTTGAGTGCTGTCAGGCAGCGACCTAAGATTTCGGCATGCCATCTACCGGCGTCGCTGTGGACCGGCATCCGAGTGAGGTGCGGCCGCCGGCCGGATGCCCGGGGCGGATCGAGTGATCACAGGGTCGTCGTGGTGGTGGGCGGCCACGGATCGTGCCCTGCCGCACGCCGGTTCGTGGCAGGGCGGGGATCCCGCAACTGCGAACGCGGGGCGGGCTAGGCCCGCGCGATGAGCCGTCACTCCGGACCTCGGTCCGTATCCCCGGCGCTGCTCGGCACGGGGGGCGGCGACTGGCTGCCCGTCACCGCGGGCGAGTCGGGAGCCCGCGTCTTTCGCGGTGCCGACGCCACCCGGTATGCCAAGTGCGTGCCTGCCAGGGACGCAGCCGACCTGCTGGCCGAGCGCGACCGGATCGCATGGCTGAGCGGTCGGGGCGTACCGGGCCCCCGGGTCCTCGACTGGTCCTCGGGTGACGCGGGCGCCTGCTTGGTGACCAGTGCCGTCCCCGGCGTACCCGCTGATCAGGTGCCCGCCGAAGAGCTGCGGGTCTCCTGGGAGCGCATCGCGGATGCGGTCCGTCGGCTGCACGAGGTGCCTGTGTCTCGGTGCCCGTTCCGCCGGGGGCTGGACGCCATGGTCGCCGTGGCACGCGATGTCGTGGCCCGTGGCGCCGTGAACCCGGAGTTCCTTCCCGTGGAGCAGCAGCACACGCCCCCCACGCAGCTGCTGACCCGCCTCACCCGGCAGGTCCCTCGGCGACGAGATCAGGAGGTCGCCGACACGGTCGTCTGCCACGGGGATCTGTGCCTGCCCAACATCATCCTCGATCCCCAGACCCTGAACGTGTCGGGCTTCATCGATCTGGGCCGGCTCGGGCCGGCCGACCGCTACGCCGATCTGGCGCTGCTGTTCGCCGACGCGCGAGAGACATGGGTGGACGAGGAGCAGGCACGCGCCGCGGACATGGCGTTCGCCGAGAGGTACGGCATCGCCCTGGACCACGACCGCCTGCGCTTCTACCTCCACCTCGACCCGCTCACCTGGGGCTGATCGGCGCGGAACGGGCGGGGTCTGCTACGGCTGCCGGCCGGCGGCCGAACTCGGAAGGTTCAGATTGAACAATTCCTGGCGATCGGCTCTTTACAGGGTGTGTCGCGCCCGAGTTGCGGGATGTGGGGAGGGGGCCAAAAGTTGTTATGACTCCCATGCGCCCGTCGAACTGTGTATTTCCGGTGATCTCGGGCCGACATAAGCACTCCCAGGGCAGAACAGCACGTCCCGAGAGCATCTGGAGCCATCATGGCCAAAACCTCCCGGCGACAAATCCCACGTATTGTCGGCGCGTCCTGCTTGGCTGCGACATTTGCCCTGCCGGGTGTGACCACTGCTGTGGCGGCGCCTGATGGCGTTGCTCGTGCCACATCCACAGCACCGGCCGGAACGACACCCCCGGCCCCTCCGCCGGAGCCGCCGTCGCCGCCGGAGCCGCCACCTGGGGACACGGAGCCGGATACACCGCCGCCCGGTGACACCTCGCCGTCGGCCGACACCCCTCCGTCTCCCGACACGCCCCCGTCCGGCGACACACCGGAGTCGTCGGACGCGCCGCCCCCGGACGGGTCTCCGCGTCCGGAGGAGCCCGGGAAGCTGAAGGGCGAGGTGGAGGATCGGACAGCGCAGGCGCCGGCGGAGGTGAGGAAGAAGGTGAAGGAGGTGCTGACCGAAATGCTCTCCCTCATCGACGACCCGAATACGGCACCGGAGGACCGGGCCACGTACATGCATATCTTGGGAGGGCTCACCGCGACGCTGAAAGCGATCCAGGATCCGGGTGTGACGCCGCAGGATCGCGCGGCGTACACGCGGATCGTGAAGGCGATGACCGATGCGGTGAAAGCCGCCCTGGAGCCTCCGCCGCAGTCGAATGCGCCGCAGGGGCCCAAGTGGGCCATGAAGAGCCTGGGGGAGACCGGTGCGGGGCTGGAGGCACTCCATGGCTCGCGGTCGGCGCCGGAGGATCCGAAGGACCGGAAGGAGATCCAGAAGCGCATCGAGGAAGCCTGCAACGCGCTGCGGACGGTGCAGGATCCGAAGGCGTCGCCGGAAGAGCGGGAAGAGGCCCTCAAGAAGGTGAAGCAGCGGATCCAGGCGCTCAAGAATGTCCAGTACCTGAAACTGATGAAGGAGATCAAGCGTTACAAGCCGTCTGCGGCATGTGTCGAGACGGTCGAGAACCGAACGCGCCAGGTCGGTTGGTCGGACGGATCCCTCTGGGGCCTTTCCGGTCCGTCGTGCGCCGCGACGGTGGCTGCGGGGGCCAGTCAGGAAAAGACCGAGCTGCACGCACTGTTGGTATGCATGCAGCGAAACCCGTTCTCCTCCTGTGTGGACTACGTACCCGAGGACTGACGGGGCCACGCCCCGAGGCTCCCGTGACCTCCCGGGAGCCGGGATGCGGACCTGGACTCAGTGTCCTGATGGCGGCAGCCCACGGACTCCACTCAGCTTCGCGCCCGTGAGACGCGCGTCGGTCAGGATTGCGCCGGTCAGGTCCGCGCCGGTCAGGTCGGCCTTGGTCAGGTCGGCCTCGGTCAAGGTCGCGCCGGTCAGGTCCGCGCCGGTCAGGTCGGCCTCGGTCAGGTCGGCCTCGGTCAGGTCCGCGCCGGTCAGATTCGCGTACGCCAGATGTGCGCCGTTCAGGTCCGCGCTGCTCAGGTCCGCCGTGGACAGGTTCGCACCGGTGAGATCTGCGATGCCGAGGATGGCGCCGTTCAGTAGCGCACCGGTCAGGAAGGCTCCGTTCAGGTCCGCGTCCGTCAGGTCCGCGCCGGTCAGCTCCGCGCTGTTCAGGTCCGCCTTGTTCAGGTCCGCCTTGTTCAGGTCCGCGCCGTTCAGGACGGCACCCGACAGGCGTGCGCCGATCAGACTCGAGGTGCGGAGCACGGCGTCGGTGAGGTTCGCGCTGATCAGGTTCGCGCCGTTCAGGTCCGCGCCGCTCAGGTCCGCCTCCTGGAAAACCATCCCGGCGAATTTGCTGCCGCCCTGCCCGGATCGCAGTCCCCTCAGGTCGGTGCGACTCACATCGAGCCTGAACACCTCGTCGACGTCGAGCGGCCGTTTGGCCAGGACATCCATCACCGCCTCGATGTCCGTGGCCGGAACGACCTCCTGCGACGCGGTCTGCCGCTTCTCGGCGCCGGCTCCTGGAAGGGGGGCGTGACGCCGTACGTATGCGGTGAGGACGGAGACGACCGTGGGATGGTCGCGGACGGAGTCCTGCATGATGCGCTCCAGGCCGTAGACACCCCCCAGGCGCACATCCACGGACTCCGATCCCAGGTTGGTGACCGCCGCGTTGAACCGGTTGGTGATCTGCCCCTGCTCGCTGATGCGCAGCTCCTTGCTGGCCTGCCCCACCTGCATCCAGGTGAACAGCAGTGCGGCCAGCGCGGCCAGTCCCGGCAAGCTGACCACCACCAGTCCGACCCAGTCCATCTGGCTGCGGGCCTTGGCGCCGCTCGTCCCGGCTCCGCCTCTTCCCTGCCGACGGCGTCGCCCCCCGGCGCGCCGGTGTGCAATTCGGCGGAGCCGTCCGGTGCCACGGTCTTTCGTCACCATTCCAATGGCACGCCATCGAGCCGGGGCAACTATGGCGCCACACCGCGAGGGCACACGAACGGGCGCGCACGAACCGTGATGTGCGGCATTCGCCGCGTGGTGTGGTAATCCGGCCGGGCCTCATATTTCTTTTCGCACTGGATAATTGATTTTCGCAACCATCCCGTCCGGTGTGCCGGTTCCCAATGCCGGATCGCGGCGCTTGTGCGAGCAATGGCCGAGAAGCTGGACCGCGAGAAACTAGTAGCCTCGGGGAGGCCTTTTCGGGTCGGCCTGCTGGACGCGGGAGGCGAAATTCGAACCCGCCCGGTTCACGTCGTAGCGATCACGCACATAGTTGATGGTGGCGCACATATCGGCGACCACGTCGTACGGCGTCGTCGCGGTCTCCGCCTGGTGATAGGCGGCGAACGTGGTGGGAACGCACTGGGTGGCGCCGCGTGAGCAATCCTGCGGATGACCGTCGGCCATGGTCCGCCCACGTGCGTTCGAGTCCGTTGTGTTGACCCGCCAGTGCCGGTTGTTGTAGGCGGATTCCCGGGCGGTGATGGTGACCAGTGCCGGAAGTCCGAACCGCGGGTCCATGCCCGTCATGGCGCAGGCCTTCCGTGCGTAGCCCTGCATCGCGGGCTTCCCCGCCTTGTCCTGCGGGTCGTCGTAGGTGACCTGGGTCAGGCTGAGCTTGCCTGGGTTGGTGGAGGAGGCCACGGCGCCGCGGCAGTCCACGGGGAAGCCCGCGAGGCGCCCGAGCTCGGTCAGGGACGTGCAGCCGGGGTTGCCGTCCGCGTCTGTCCCGGTGTAGCCCTGGGCGCGCTGCTCCGCCGCGTAAGCGGCTCTGGTCTGGTCACCGAAGTGCCCGGTGGCGCCGTCCGGGATGTCACGGCCCCGGGCGATCAGGCCGCGCTGGACCGTACGGATGTCCTCATTTGATTTGCCGAATCGTGTGTTGCGGAGCAGCACCATGGGTGTCGCCTCCTCGTCCCGGGCAAAGGAGCCTCGAGCGGACGCGCTGTCAATTCCTTTCTCCATTCTCGCGTCGCGGGTCGAAGAAAGGAAGCGGGGGTGCACTCCGGGCTGAGGTGCACGCTCCACCCGAATGCCGGATACTGGGGAACAGGCCTGATCGAGCATTGAGCGACTTCTGCTTCGGTCGACGCGGGCCGGACCTGAGGGCACTGCCGCGGCGCCTCCGACCGGATGGCCGGACGCCGGCGTGCACACCGTGCCCGACAGGATGAGACGGAATCGGTCGGCGAGTGCCTGATGAGGGAAACTCGGCTTTCGTGGGGAAGTGTTGACGATGGACTGGCGGGTAGCAGGCAGTCTGGAAACGCTGCGGCATCAGCTGAACACCCGTTTTCCTGAACGTTCCACCGTCTCCGACGGCAGTATCGGGGACGCTGCGCACCAGGCGTCCGGACGCGCGAGCGACCACAACCCCTGGTACGGACCGGGAATCGTCACTGCGCGGGACTTCACCCACGATCCGACCCACGGGCTCGAAATCCAGGAGGTCGCCGACCAGCTGTTGGCGAGTCAGGACCCCAGGATCAAGTACGTCATCGCGAACCGCCGCATAGGAACCAACCGCAATTGGCAGTGGGGCCCGTACGAGGGTGCGAATCCGCATGACAAGCACGTTCATCTCTCAGTCGTGGCCGACCCGTTGTGCGATGACGGCCAGCCGTGGAACCTCCCCGTTCTCGGAGGGACCCCGGAGGAGGACCGCCGGGATGAGCACAGTGACACCGGCGGTGATTTCACGACCTGGGGAAGCGATGTGAACGTGCGTCAGGAGCCGCGGCTGGGCGCACCCGTCGTCGCCGTACTGGCCGGCCCCACCCAGGTGCGTGTGTCCTGCCAGGTGGAAGGCGACACGGTGAACACCGCCGGCCACACCAACAACGCCTGGTCCTTCCTGCCCGAATTCGGGGGATACATCTCCAACATCTTCATCGACCATCCAAGCCCCTGGCTCCCGGGAATCGGCACGTGCTGACCGGGGGAGTCGAGGCGCTCCGATGTTCCGGCGACGAAAAGCTCCCATGACGACGAAGGAGCCGAGGAATCATGCCCTTCACCAATCCCTATGCCGATGCGAAGGACGGAAGCAGCGACCTCTCGGTCGAAGCCCGAGGCTGGCAGGCCGGCTACGACGCGGGCGTCAGCACACCACCTGAGGTGCCGCCGACACAGGCCAGCCGCCATGGTGGGTTCATGAACGCCTGGGCGGAGGGCGCGATCGCCGGAAACGCCGACGGCCGGGCAGAAGGCTGGCGGCTGCGGCCTGTGACGGAGAGCAGCGGCCTGGTCGTCAGAGTGCCCGGCTCCGAGCCGGAGGCAGGCGGCGAGACCGGAGAGATGGCCGGTGAGTTCGCTGTGGCCTGGAAGAGCGTCGGCGATGCTCCTCTGCGCCTGATGCTGGGGCAGTTCGCTCCCGATGCCGACGGCGGTTCCGACGTCTGGCTCGTGGGCCGGGCGCTGGACAAGGCGTGCACGGGCAAGGGCGGAGCCGACCGGTTGTACCTGCCGATCTGCGTGGATCCGCCGCACGAGCTCTCAGGCGATGACCTGAACGATGCCGGCTACTGGCACGGCGACGTCACGGACTCCTTCGACGTGGCCGGGAAGGCGGCAGCCCAGCACGCGCTCAAGCGGATGCCGCACTTTCCCGGGCTTGTCCGCTACCGGCCCGCGGGCACCCACAACTTCTGGGACTGGCTCCCCCTGGGCCAGGGCCGTCCCGAAGAACCGTGACGACGCATCGAGCTCGGCGAGCGCGGGCCGGGAGAGTGCGCTGACACATCGGGGCACTCTCATCGACTGATGGATGGTGAGACGCGAGATGGGTGTCATCCCGGGACTTGACCTGGAGAAATGGGCCTTGGGGCAAATCCCTGAATCAGTGGCGGTCGATGTTCCGCTCCCGCCCGTGCGGCTGCGCGGCCAGCTCGACAGAAGTGCCGACTTCAGCTCGCTGTCCGGTGTCATGAGCGCGGCCATGCCCGTGGTGACCGCGACAGCGTTCGGGGAGGTGAAGCTGAAAGGGCCCGGCGGCGCGTCGTTCATCGTGCTGCTCGGTGCGACGTTCCCCGAACCCGGAATCCAGATCGGCCTGGGCTTCGCCCTCAGCGGAGTCGGCGGAGTCGTGGGCGTGAACCGGGGGGTGGACCGGGACGCCCTGATCAGCGGCATCGCGGACGGCACGGTCAACGACCTGCTGTTCCCGCCCGATCCCGTGGAGGCGGCGCTGCGCGTCATCCCCCGGCTGCCAGGCCTCTTCCCCGTCATGCCGGGACGGCTCGTCGTCGGACCGATGTTCCGCATCTCCTGGGGCGCCCGGATGGTGTCCCTGTCGGCCGCCGTCATCGCCGAACTCCCCGACCCCGTAAGGCTTTCGGTCCTCGGGGTGCTGCGGGTCGCGGTTCCGGATCCGGCGGTGCCGCTGATCGAGCTGAAGGCCACGTTCGCCGGTCAGTACGACAGCGCCGAGCCGAGCGCCTTCCTCATGGCGAGCCTGACCGGTTCTCACATGGCCGGGATCCCCCTGGACGGAGACGTGCTCGTGCTGAGCCGGGGCGGCCCCGACGCGACGTTCGTGCTCAGCGCGGGCGGCTTCCACCCGGCCTTCCCCATTCCACGTGGTGTGCCTGCTCTGCACCGGCTGAGCATGAATCTCTCGCCGGTGCCTTGGCTCCAGTTGCGCGCCGAGGCCTACTTCGCGATCACCAGCAACACCGTGCAGTTCGGTGCTCAGCTGTTCCTGGTGGCAGAGGTCGCGGGATGCGGTCTGCGCGGACAGTTCGGCCTCGACGTGCTGATCCATTTCGAGCCCGCACTGGCGTTCACCGCGTCCATGCGCGGCTCTCTCGCGGTCAGGGTGTTCGGCGAGACCCTGTTGGGAATCGCCTTCTCCCTGACGCTGGAGGGCCCGACCCCCTGGCACGCCGTAGGGCGCGGCAGCATCGACCTCTTCCTGTTCGAGGCGTCGTTCGACTTCGACGAGACCTGGGGCAACAGGCCCCCGCCGGTACTCACTCCACCACCCGATCTGGCGGCGGAGCTGAAGAAGGCCTTCCGGCAGCAGAGCGCCTGGACGGTCCTGCCACCCCAATCCGACCGTTCGCCCGTCAGCCTGTCCTCCTACGCGAACCGGCTGCTCGCGGACGGCGGACGGGTCCATCCGCACGGCCGGCTCGTGGCACGGCAGCGTGTGCTGCCCTTCGGCGTGCCCATCCAGCGATTCGGCCGGGCACCGGTTGAGCCGCCGCAGCGTTGGGACATCGCGGCCGCGAAGCTCGGCGAGGAGAACGCGCAGGGCGGGATCACCGTCGACTCCTTCGCTCCGGGCTTCTTCACGGCGATGACCGAGGACGAACAGCTCGGCAGCCCGGCGTTCGACGACTACCGGTCGGGAGTCGAGTTCGTCACGGACACCGGCGTACCGGACGACACCGCGTTCATCACCGCAAGCCTCGTCTGGGAGACCAAGGTCGTCGAGGAGAGGCGGCTGAAGATGATCCGCAGGGCCCGGCGGATCGTGGAGCTGGCGGACGTCGAGGTGGTGGCCGCCGCCGACTCCGTGGGCAATCCGCACTGGTGGCCCTCGACGGAGAAGCCCATGACGGTGACGGATCGGCCTCCGCTGGCGGTCATGTCGGCCTGGTCGATGACCGAGGTCGGGCGGGACGAGGCGGCGCTCGTTCCGACGGGCGAGGCGGGGGGCGCCCCGGTCGACGCCGAGATCCGGCTTCAGCTCGCAGGCAGGACCGCGCTGAACGCCGTCGAGCAGTGGGAGGTGCAGGGCTGATGCCACAAGATCTGCAGTTCGCGCCGTACATGCAGAGTTCCATCGGGGCCGCCGTGGCCAACACGATGCCCCATCTCCTGCCGGAACTGAAGCCGCAGCTGGCCCTCGCCGGCCCGGACGGGCAGCCGGTGCCCATGGATCCGCCCGACACCGGGCTGCGGATGCTGGGTCCGGAGGGCGTGATCGGTATCGACCCCGGGCACATCGTGCGCGTGGATCCGGCACCGGGGAGCTCCGACACGGAACCCAACTACCTCGCCTCCGTCGAGTTCGACGTACCGGAGCTGCCGTGGCTGTTCACACCCGCGCGGGCCGACCTGGGACGGCTGCGTCCATGGCTGGTCCTCGCCGTCATCGAGCGCGACGGGCACCCTGTGCAGCCCGGCACACCGCTGCCCTTCGTCGACGTGGATTCCGCGGTGCTGCCGGACCTCGCGGCGTCCTGGGCGTGGGCGCACGTGCAAAGGCCCGCGGGTCAGCCCGGCCCTCTGCTGTCACGACTGCTGTGCCCCCGGATGCTGGGGGAAGGCGCCGACAAGAAGGGCATCGACTACCTGGCGTGTCTGGTACCTGCCTTCGAAGGGGGCAGGGTCGCCGGTCTCAGCTCCGGGCATGCCGTCGTCGACCAGCTCGGCGACGCCTGGCAGATCGGACGGGGTGTGGTGCGGCTGCCGGTGTACTACCACTGGGGGTTCCGGACGGGCGCCGCCGGCGACTTCGAGCAGCTCGCGACGGCCGTGGTCCCGCTGAAGGCGGGGGAGATCGCCGGCCTGGGCGGGCGCACGGTCGACATCACGGAACCATGGCGCACCGGCGCCCCACTGCAGTCCGGAGATCCTCCCGAAGTACGGCAGACGATCACCGTGCAGGGTGTGCTGACCCTCCATGACCCGCCGGAGGGCACGGCGACCGAAGCAGCGCTCGCGGACTTTCGCCAACGGGTCGCCCAGCACATCAGCCGCGGCACGGTCGAGGACGTGGGCCCACCGTTCTACGGCGGTGACCACCTCGTACGGCACACGATCGAACCGGCCGAGACCGGATGGCCGGCGGACCTGAACCTGAATCCCGAACGCCGGATCGCGGCCGCGCTGGGAGTCGACTGGGTGCGTGAGAACCAGGAGTTCCTCATGGCCAAGGCCTGGGAACAGGTCGGGACCGTCCGGGAGGCCAACCGGCTGAGGCGGCGCACGGCCTTCTGCACCGAGATCGCCGCGTCCGTGCACCGCAGGGAAGTCGCCACGCTGTCCCCGGCCGAGCTCATCCGGCTGGCGGCGCCGGTCCACGACCGGGTCCGGACCGGGGACGGGCTGCCGCTGGGGACGGAGATCGCGGTGAGCCCGGCGCCGACGGAACTCGCCGCCCCCGCCCTGCACCGGCTGCTGCGCTCCCGTGGGCCGGTGGCCCGACGCACAGGCGTCGACCCGGGCACATACGTCGAACGGACACTCAAGGGCGAGCTCGTCCCGCCGCTGCCGACTCCTGTCGTCACAGGCCCTCAATCGACGGGTCAACTGCCGGGGGAGGCCACCGACGCGCTGGTGGCAGGCGTGGGAGCCGCATTGCGCGCGGACGACGCGCAGCACGCCGGGGAACTGCTGCGGGTCCTCTCGGCCGTGGCGACCTCGGCCGAGGCGAACGGCTTCACCAGCCAGGCACAGGCGCTGACTTCGGCTGTCTCGGCACCGGTCCGGAGGCTGCTGGGCGAGCAGCCCGCCGCACCGGACGGAGGAGGGACGCCGAGCCCGGAGGCCATGACCGCGAGCCGGCTGATGGCGGTCGAGCGGGCATTCACGGCTGCCAACGTCGGGCCGCTGGTCCCGGAACTGGCGGCTCAGTTCACCGCGATGGCCGCGGGTCTGGCCATGAGCCTGCCGGTGCACCACCAGGTGCTCGCACAGGACACGATGACGGACGACCCGGGCAGCCACCTCCTGGAGCTGGGCGTGCCCGTCGACCCCGCCGGTGTGTGCGCACGGCTGGCCTCCGCGTTCGAGCCCGGCCCGCTCCTCGCGGCGCGGCTCGCGTCCATGGCCTCCGCGGCGCCCGGTTTCCTCGGCGCCGAGACGCCCTCTCCCACCGATCCCATCATGGCGAGTCCGGCCTTCACCGCGCCGATGGCCCTCGCACTCAAGGACAGTGCACCGGACTGGTTCCTGCCCGGCTCCGCCGCGATCCCGGAGAACCGCGCGGTGCTCCTCAAAGCCAACGCGCCGTTCATCGCGGCCTTCATGGTCGGCGTCAACAACGAGATGAACCGCGAGATGCGCTGGCGCGAGTACCCCACCGACCTGCGAGGCAGCCCGTTCAGCTTGTTCTGGCCCCGCACGGACGGGCTCTCCGACGTCCCACCGATCCACACCTGGCCGGCGGACGGAGAGCTGGGCGCCCAACTGACGGGCGGCGCGGGCGGACTGGACGTGCTCGTGATCCGCGGCCCGCTCGTACGCCGGTACCCCAACATGACGGTCGCCGCCATCCCGCCGGCGGCCCGGCAGCAGAGCGATCTCGGGGAGAGCACCTGGCAGCGTCCGACCATGGTCCTCAAGCTGGACGAGCAGACCTGCGGATACGCCTTCGAGCTCCCCGAGGCGGACATCCACGACTGGTGGTTCGTCCTCGCGGAGAACGCCTACCGGATCAGGTTCGGCTTCGACACCCCGGAGACGGCATCCGCCCAGGCCGACGAGCCCATGGAGGAGGAACAGCCCAAACCGCCATGGAGCGACTTGAGCTGGGCAACGGTCGGCGACGGCCGCGGATTCGCCGACGTGGAGGGCAGGGTCGTCGCTCCGGACGGCACACCCGGGCCCGTGATCCCCGGGCGGTGGAACGCGGCCGAAGTGGCGAACATGGCCCTGCAACGGCCGTTCCGAGTCGTCAGGTCCGCCCGCAGCCTGATCGGAGAGCCCTGAAGTGGACATGGAACTCGCACGAGCGCACCGAGCGGTCGCCGACGCCCGCATCGCACTGAACTGGTCCCGGGCGGGACTGGCGGGCTACGAGAAGCGGATGCTGCTCAAAGAGCCGAACCTGGAACAGGAGATGCTCAGTCAACGGCAGGAGGTCGACGCCGCCGACACCCATCTCCAGCAGGTACGCGAAACCTACCGCGAACTGGCGGGCCAGGCGCCCCCGCTGTGGGCCGACGGCGCCAAGGACCCGCTGCTGCTCCTGCCGCTCCGCCTGGAGACGGTGTTCCGGACCGTCGACGGGAGCGGACCGGAGCTGTGGATCCGCGCCTACCCCGACGAAATCCACGTCGACTCCCACGAGACCGCGCTCACCGCTGCCGAACGCACGGCGACCGACGCGTACTTGAAAGAGGTGGCGGCCGCGGGGGACGACCAGGACAAGCGCGCCGCGGCCTGGAGGCAGCTGGTCGCGTCCATCGGGCCCGGGCGGGCCGCCTGGACGACGAAGGCGCGCCCCACGGAGGCGACGGCCCCCCAGACTCCGTCCTCCGGCGACGGCGGTGCGGCCGCCCCTGGTCCCCCCGCCGGCGAACCGCCTCTGCGCGACAGCGCGTGGACCAGGCCGGCGCGCTGCTACGTGCTGCCCGACCGGCTCGTCTTCTCCGGCTACCAGGTGACCGGCGACGGCCAGATCGGAATCGCCTGGCGCCAGGAGGGCGAGCCGGTGCCCGAGACGCTGGACGTCGGACTGGGGCCGTCGGCCACCGCACCGCCGCTATGGCTCACCGATTTCACCGAGGCCGTCAAGGTCGGTATGGGAGTCAGGGTCCCGTTGGGCGACCTGCCCCGGCACTTCGCCCTCCTCACGGTCGCCGGGGTGCGCAGCGCGCCTTCGCAGGACACCGCAGGCCTGGTCGGGACCCTGCTGGAGGCCCATCGCTGCACCGACGGACTCGCCGTGCTGCCCACCGGCACGCCCACCAACAACACGACGAGGACCAGGTCGGCCTGGCGCACCCTGACCCCTCCGGCGCCCCCGGAGCAGATCGCCGGGCAGCACGCCGCCTACCGGCCCGACAGCCATCAGGCCGCGGCCCGCGTCGCGCATGCGCTCGGTCCCGGCGCCGGCTCGGTGCTCGCGGAGGTCACCGACGGGCTTGCCGAGGACGACCACGACCTGCTTCTCCACCTGCACGCCGCCGTCGGAGCGCTGACCGCGGCCTCCACCAACTGGCGGTCCTTCGACAACGAGGGCAACGTGACGCCCCATCCCGACCTGCTGTTCCTCGTCTCCCACTTCGTGGACCACGTACGCGGCAGAGGTCCGCTGCCCACGGTCCGCGTCGGGCGTCAGCCGTACGGGATCCTTCCCACCACCTCGCTGGACCTCTGGCACGGAACCGAGGTCGACCTGCGCATCCTCAACCACATCTCCGAATTCCGCACCTACGCCGAGTCGAACGGCTGGCGGGCGCCACAGGCCGGCGCAGGTGGCGACCCGGATGCTGTCATCAATGACCTGCTGCACCGCCTGCCCGCGTCCCGGCGGCTGCGCTACATCCTCCAGACGCCCGTCCCGGCCCCACCCGAGCAGGTGCCGCCCGATACCCCCACCGGCTCGATCCCGCATCGCAGCGGGTTCGCCTGGTCGCTCCCACCGGGCCTCGAGGAGGTCCCGCCGGGACCTCCGCAGGAATTCACCGTCGCGGAGGAGACCACGCCGGAACTGCGGGAGGTGCTTGGCCACGCACCCCTCCGCGGGATGTGGGACTGGTGGCAGGAAACAGCTTCGCTGTTGTCGGCCCAGCACGAACTGCCCCCGGAACGCCTTGAGCGCTTCAACGCGTTCAAGGGAGTCATCGACGGGGCCTCCACGGGGAAGCTTGGCCTTCTCTACCATCTCGCCATCATGGTCATACGCCTCCACCACCAGCGGCTGCAGGACCGGCTGACCTCCGGTGGGTCCGTGGAGCCGGCTGTGAGGCTGCTCGACGACCAGGTGACGGCCGGCACCGGAGTCACACCGGACTCCTACGACTGGATCTGCCTGGCATTCGGTGAACTGGCGGAGGTGGAGGACCGGATAGGCGGGGACCTGCCGCGCGTGGAACGCCTGCTGATGGAAGTGCTCGACACCCAGACGTACCGCCTGGACGCCTGGATGACCTCGGCCGCCTCGGCCCGGCTGGACAAGCTGAGGAGCAACAGCCCGTCCGTGACCCACCTGGGCGCCTACGGCTGGGTCACGGACGTCGGCCCCCGTGAAGAAGGGGAGACCGGCACGGGCGAGGGGGCCACGGAGGGGGAGGCGCCCGCGGAAGAGGTGGTCGCTGAGGGGGCGGCGCCCGCCGAAGAGGTTTCCACGGAGGGCGAGTTGCCGGCCGAGGGGGCGGCGCCCGCTGAGGGGGAAGTGCCCGCCGAGGAGACCGGCGGAGTCGACAACGACAGCGGTGCCGCCGGAGCGAAGCAGACGAACGACGGTTACCTCGTCGCACCGTCGATGCACCACGCCACCACCCTCGCCGTGCTCCGCTCCGGCTGGCTGAGCCACGCCGACCGACAGGCCTTCGACGTCAACCTCGCCTCGAGCCGTGTGCGCCGCGCCCTCGCCGTCGTCGACGGCATCCGCTCCGGGCAGACGCTCAGCGCGCTGCTCGGATACTCCCTGGAACGCGGCCTGCACGACGCCCGGCTCGACGCACTCATCGACGTCCTCCGCAGCCGATATCCGACGCCGGGACTCGTCGACCCGAACGCGGAGGGCGGCGAAGAGGCTCGCACGGCGATAGCCGCGCGGGACATCGTCGACGGGCAGGCACTGCTCGACGACTGGCTTGCTCATGGCCGGGACCTGGGGGCTCTGGAGCTGGGGACCGCTGCGGCACCGCTGCTGGACCAGGCCGCACCGCTGGTGGTGGAGCTCGAGGCCACCGTCGACGCCGTCGGTGATCTGCTGCTCGCGGAGAGCGTCCACCACCTCGTAGCGGGCAATCCGCTCCGCGCGGGCGCGGCGGCCGACGGCATCGCACGTGGGGACAACCTCCCGCAGGACTTCGAGGTGGTCCGTACCCCACGCTCGGCGGTCGCGCTCACCTTCCGTCTCGGACTCCTCGCACCGGCGAGCGGCACGGCCGGCTGGGCCCCCGGCCGACCCCTCGCCACGCTCGAACCGGCGGTGGAACGCTGGTGCCAGATGCGCCTCGGCGACGCCGCCGCGTGGCGCTTCGACTTCGGCGACGCCGCCGCGCCGGTCGCCATCGGTCTGGCGGACCTCGGGGTCTGCGCACTGGATGTGGTGCTCGGCTCCGGAACCTCCGGGGATGGGGCCAAGGACCCTCTGAGCCAGGACACCCCGCTGGCACGACGGCTGGTGCGGCACGCCGCAGCCCACGTGACCGGCTCCGCGCCGCAACGCATCACCCGGCCCTCGGCCGCCCGTTTCGCGGAACTCCAGCTCCTGTGCCGTTCGCTGGGCGACGTGCTGCGCACGGCCCGGCCGCTGCTCCTGTCCGACCTGGACGCCGACGCGGGCGACGACTGGGCAGGCGCCGATCTGAACGATCTGGCCGCCCGGGTGACGACGTGGCAGAACGCCGTCACATCGGGAGTCGCCTGGCTGCGCGAGCAGGCGAAGACCCTTCCCACCTCTGCCGAGGCCGTCGTCAAGACCCTCGACGGACTCGCGGACAACGGCGTTCACGCCGCGTGCTCCCTCGGCCCGCCCGTCGACGACGCCGGCCAGGAGTCCCTGCGGGCACAGACCGCCTTCGTGCTCGACCACTTCGACGACTCGCCCCTCGAACTGGTCCCGGAGCCGCCGAAGGAGCCCTCAGAGGTGCTGGAGTGGGCCACACGGCTGCGTACGGCGGTGTCCTCCGTACTCGGTGAAACCCTTCCCGTACTGCCCGTGTTCCGGCTCGGCGGGACCACCGCCGGCGCCGCGCTGGCTGCCCCGCGTCCGGACGGCGCCGACGACGATGCCGTCGGCGACTGGCTGATGGACATGGAACGGGTCAGACCGCAGGCAGCCACCCTCGGCGACGCGCTGACGGCCTCGGAAGCCCTGGCCGGGACGACGCCCTGCGGGACGGCCGTCACCCAGTCGCCGGCCGGGCAGAGGTGGATCGCTCGCGGACCGGCCCCCGTGCCCTCCCGCAGTGATCCCGCCCCGCGTCACTGCGCGGTCCTGCGGGCGGACGGAGAACCGGCCGTCGGCCAACTCTGCGGGCTCGTGGTGGACGCGTGGACCGAGACCGTTCCGGAAGCCGCGCAGGAGGAGATGGGGGCACTCGCATTCCACTACAACCAGCCGGACGCGCGGGCACCCCAGGCATGGCTGCTCGCCGTACCGCCCGATCCGATGCGCGGCTGGTGCATGGAAGACGTACACGCAGTGGTGGAGGAGACGTTCGCCCTGGCACGCGTCCGCGGCATGGACTTGAGCGATTTCACAGAGCTGCGCGGCGTGCTGCCGGTGCAGTGGGCCGAGCCGGGGACCTGGGGCTTCCATTAACCCGTGGAGGAATCATGGCAATGTTCCGGTACGAACCCGTGCCGCGCGATGCGGGCGTGGAGGAGGCACTCGCCGCCGCCACCCACGATGCGGCATGGTTCCTCGCCCGGCAGTACGGCTTCGGCGAGTTCAGGGGCGACGACGCCGCCACGCCGGTGAACGTGTCGATCGCGCAGGAGAGGCACCCGCTGGACAACTGGCGCGGTGACGTGACGGAGGAAGCCGCGGCAGGCGACGCCACCGCCGAAGGCGACAGGTGGAAGCCGTACGACCCCTCGACGATGGTGCTCGAATCGCTGGTCGAGCAGGAACTCCAGGACGGCCCGGACGCACGTCTCTCCATCACCGGCGCCATTCGCTGGAGGCGTGCGCTGGCCGGTGCCGGACTCCTCGGACTGCTCCCCGCCTTCGCCCGGGTCTGCTCCTTCGGCCCGTACGGGGGCCTGGCTCCGGCCGCCTTGGCGGCAACCGTCCGTGACCGGCTTCCCGACCCGGTGGCCCTCGCGAAGTGGCTGGAGCGCATCGCCGCGCGCGACGAGGCCGCCGCGGAGAAGTTCGGAGTGCCGTCCGAGAGCCGCGAGGCGCTGGCGTCGACCGCCGCGCAGTGGCTCGCGTGGTGGAAGACACGGGTGCCGGAGCCGGTCGAACCCGCGGCGAACACCTGGGACCGCAACCGCATGGAGTATTCCTTCTCCGTCCGTGCCTCCACGCTGCCCGAGGTCGAGTTGCGGGCAGCCGAGTACCACGGCGGGCACCTCGACTGGTGGGCCGTCGACGCCCCGCCGGCCCGTGTGCCGGTCGCCGAGGCGATGGTGACCCGCGACCAGCGGAAGACCATTCCCACACCGGCGGGATACGGCGGTATGCCCGTCGCCCGTTTCTGGGAGATGGAGGACGCCCGTATCGACTTCGGCTCGATCGACGCGTCACCCGCGGACCTCGGCCGGCTGCTGCTGGTGGCCTTCGCCACGGTCTACGACAACGACTGGTTCTGCGCTCCTCTTCCGACACTGGCGGGATCGCTCAGCAGGGTCGTCGAATGCACCGTCTCGGATGTCTTCGGCGGTGAGTCCGTCCTCGCCCACGCCACGGCGGAGGACGCCGACTGGAACGTCTACGGCTTGGGCGAAACGTCCGGCGGTGCCGCCATGGGAGGCGGGAGTGACAGCGCGACACCCGCTCCGTCGCCGTGGTTCTACCGCGCGGCGTCGCTTTCCGGAGGGCTGGAGAGCCCGCCGTTGGAGTCCGTGCTCCTCCTGCGCGACGAACAGGCCAATCTCGCCTGGGCCGTCGAGGAGACTGTCGCCGACCGCGCCGACCAGCCGATCGACCGGTACAACCGATGGATCGCCGGACCACCTCCTGGCCCGGTAGCGGTCACCCCGGCCAATGGTGCGGCACCGGCACCGGCCCCGCCCGCCCCGGCTGCCCCGCCTGCGGCGGCTGCGGCGGCTGATGGTGCGACACCTGCCCAGCCCGCCGCCCCTCCAGCTCCACCTGCCGCGGCTGACGGTACGGCGCCCGCCCCGCCCGCCCCGGCTGCCCCGCCCGCGGCGGCTGATGGCGCGACACCGGCCCCTCCAGCCCCGCCTGCTCCGGCTGACGGTGCGACACCGGCCCCTCCAGCCCCGCCTGCCGCGACTGACGGTGCGGCGCCCGCCCCGCTCCCTCCGCCCGAGAGCGCCGTGCCTGACCGCCGTACCCACTACAAGGTCGCCACCGAAGTTCCGGCGCACTGGTATCCGCTGGTGCCGCAGAGCCTCGCGGACCAGGAGTCCTACCGGCTCCACCTCGTCCGGCTGGTCCGTAGCGAATGGGCCCCGCCCAGGCCCCTCGGCCGCCTGCTGACGGAGACCGACTGGGTCCACGAGGAGGAGGTGCCGCGTTCCGGTATCCGTGTGGAGCGCAGCCGCCAGTACGCACGAGCGAGCGACGGCACCGTCCACGCCTGGACCACACGGCGCAAGCGCAGCGGTACGGGAAGCGGTTCGAGCGGGCTCCGCTTCGACGTGCTGGAGGAATCCTGATCCCACGGCACCCCGAAAAGGGGGCACAGTGAGCACGCGGCGTCCACTACAGTGCCGCGTGGGCCGTGACTGGCGCTGAGGTGGAGCACCACCGGGGAGCGGTCTGACGAGGAGTCGTTGCCGTGCGCCTGGGCGAGTGGTCAGCCACGCCTGGAGGCAACGATGTCCGTGATCCGGACTGCCCAGCTCATGGACGGCACCGGCCTTGCCGGTCGCATCGCCGAAGAGACCGCTGCCACGGCAGCGGACATCTCACGACGCACGGGAACCAGTCCCTGCCTGGCGACGGTGCTGGTGGGAGAGGATCCCGCTTCGGCCACCTACGTCCGCATGAAGCGGGCCCGGTGTGCGAAGGCGGGTATCCGGTCCCGCCACATCGGTCTGCCCGCCACCACCACGACCGCCGAACTGATCGGCACCCTCGCCGGCCTGTCCGACGATCCGGACGTGCACGGAATCCTGCTCCAGCACCCCTGCGGACCGCACATCGACGAGCGAGCGGCGTTCGAGGCCATCGCCCCGGAGAAGGACGTCGACGGGGTCACGATGCATTCCTTCGCCGCCATGAGCTTCGCGCGGCCGGGCTTCGTGTCCTGCACTCCGGGCGGGATCATGCGGCTGCTCGAGGCGTACGACGTCGAACTCGCGGGCAAGCACGCGGTCGTGGTGGGGCGCAGCGCGATTCTCGGCAAGCCGGCCGGGATGCTCCTGCTCGCGAAGGACGCGACGGTCACGTACTGCCACTCCCGCACCGCCGACCTGCCGGGCATCGTTCAGGGGGCCGACATCGTGGTCGCGGCAGTGGGGCGGCCCGGCCTGATCCGAGGCCAGGACATCAAGCCCGGCGCGGTGGTGATCGATGCCGGATACAACCCGGGCAACGTGGGCGACGTGGACTTCGAGTCCGCCCTCACCCGCGCCCGTCTGCTCACCCCGGTCCCCGGCGGCGTCGGGCCGATGACCATCGCGGTCCTTCTGGCGCAGACGGTGCGAGCGGCGGCGGGGCAGCTGGGGACCCAGGAGCGCTGAGCCCGTCGAGCAGGGCGTCGGAGACGGACTTGACGCCGCCGTGCGCGGTGAGGCCGCCGTCCACGGGGATCTCGGCACCGGTGATGAAGGACGACTCGTCCGACAGCAGGAAGACGACCAGCGGGGCGACCTCGTCGACCGTCCCGGTGCGGCCCAGCGGTGTCTCCCGGACGTTCGCGTCGCGGAACGCCGGCGCGGCGGAAGCGGTCATCTCGGTCTCGATGTAGCCGGGGTGGACCGTGTTCACGCGGATGCCCCGTGTGCCGAGCTCCAGCGCCGCGGTCTTCGACAGGCCCCGCAGCGCCCACTTGCTCGTGGTGTAGGCGACCGGATAGTGGGCGGTGAGGGCCGCCGACGAGCCGATGTTGACGACGGAGGCGCCGCGGGGCATCAGCGGAGCGAGGTGCTGGATGCCGAGGAGGGGACCGGTGACGTTGACCGCGTGGACCCGAGCCATGTCCTCGGGGCGTACGTCGCCGACCCGGGCGCGCCAGGTGATGCCGGCGTTGTTGACGAGGCCGTCCACCCGGCCGTACGAGTCCCGCAACTCGGCGGCCAGTCCGGCCCAGTCCTTCTCACTGGTGACGTCGAGCCGCCGGCAGCCGTCCCCGGGTTCCACGTCGGTGGCGACGACCCGGGCACCCTCACGGGCGAGGGCCTCCGCCTCGGCGGCGCCCTGACCACGGGCGGCACCCGTGACGACCACGACCTTGTCCAGGAGCCGCCCGGCGCGCGGGCCGGTCACGGCCGCTCCCTGCCACGGCGCCGGCCGGCCGGCAGTGCCACGGGCTCGGCACCCGGGACGACAGTGCTGGTCAGCGTGCCGATGCCCTCGACCGTGAGGGTGACGGTGTCGCCGGGCTTCAGCGGCGGCGGGGTCTGTTCGCCGCGCAGGCCCCACAGTTCGGCGAGGCATCCGCCGTTGCCGCAGGTGCCGGAGCCGAGCACGTCGCCGGGGACGACCCGGGTGCCGCGTGACGCGTAGGCGGTCATCTCCTCGAACGTCCAGCTCATGTTGGAGAGCAGGTCCTCGCCGACGGTCACGCCGTTGACCTCGGCTGTCAGGGCGAGGCGCAGGAAGCCGTCGGCGTCCCGACGGGGCTCCAGCTCGTCGGGGGTCACGAGGTACGGGCCGAGGGTGGTCGCCGTGTCCTTGCCCTTGCAGGGGCCGAGGCCGACCTTCATCTCGGCTGACTGCAGATCACGGGCGGACCAGTCGTTGAAGACCGTGTAGCCGATGATGTGGTCGCGGGCCTGCACCGGGGTGAGGTCGTGGCCCTCGCGGCCGATGACGGCGGCGACCTCGAGTTCGAAGTCGAGCACGGCGGAGCCGGGTGGCACCGGGACGTCGTCCTGCGGGCCGTGGACCGCGTGCGGGTTGGTGAAGTAGAAGGCCGGTGCCTCGTACCACTGTTCGGGCACGCCGGCGGCGCCGTCGACCGAGCGGCGCACACCTTCGACATGCTCCTCGAAGGTGACGAAGTCGCGTATCGAGGTGGGCCGGAGCGGAGGCAGCAGCCGGACCCGGGACACATGGGGGCCGGCCGGCACGTCGAGTGCCGCCGCGCCTGCGGCGAGCAGACCGGGCAGCCCGTCGGTCTCCGCGAGCAGCGCGGTGAGGGACGTGACGCCGGGCAACGGGAAGAGCGTGCCGTCTTCTTCCACGACGGCCACCCGGTGGCGGTGCTGATGCTGATAGGAGGCGAAGCGCATCGTGCGGCTCCTGAAGGGAGGACGGAGGAGGGGCGCTGCGGCCGCGTCCCGTGGCGACGGGTGGACACGGCCGCGGCGGCCCCGGAGGAGTTGTCCGGGCTCGGACCGGCCGGGGAGCGGTCCGGGCTCAGACCGGCGGGGCGACGAACACGCCCCGATCTGGGTCGTTGAAGGACTCCTTGGCGACCAGTTCGTTCATCGCGTTGGCCGTGCCCCACTGGTCGGTGACCTCGGGTCGGGAGAAGTCGTAGACGTGCGGGTGCCAGGTGTCCTCGTCGAGCAGCTCCAGCTCCGTCGTGTACTCGACGGTGTTGCCGTGCGGGTCGAGGAAGTACGTGAAGGTGTTGTCGCCCGCCATGTGCCGGCCCGGCCCCCAGACCTTGCGGTGGCCGGCCCGGATGACGCGGCCTGAGCCGCGCATGTATTCGTCGATGCCGCGCATCTCGAAGGAGATGTGGTGCAGGGCGGTGTGCGGGCCCTGGGCGATGGCCATGGAGTGGTGCTGGTTGCTGATCCGCATGAAGTGCATGACCTCGCCCATGTGGGGCGAGGAGAGCGTGTCGGAGAGGGCGAAGCCGAGATGGCGCTCGTACCACTGGCGGGTGCGGTTCAGGTCGGGGGAGTTGAGGACGACGTGGGAGAGCTTGACCGGGATGGCCTCCTTCTCCTCGACCTTCCTGTGCCGCCGGACCTCGACGTCGGCGGACACCTCGATCGTGCGGCCGTCGACGTCGAAGAAGCGGAAGCCGTACCCGCCGCCCGGGGTGTCCACGGCGCCGGGCCGCGAGACCAGCCGCACCCCGCCGGCCAGGAGCCGTTCGGCGAGGGTGTCCACATCGGCCGGGTTCGCGGCGCCGTAGGAGACGAGGTCGAGCCGCTTCTCGTCGGCCTTGCGCAGCCGTACGACGTACTGCTCGGGGGAGCCCTCGGCGGCCAGGAAGGAGATCCCGGAGTCCTCGGCGACCTTGGTGAGGCCCCAGACTCCGGCGTAGAAGTCGAGCTGCTTGTCGTGGTCCGGCACCGCCAGGTCGACGTGACGCAGGTGGGTGAGCAGTCGTGCGCTCATGGTGGGTTCCTCCTCAGGCGAGAGCGGGGTCGATCAGGGCGGCGGCGTTGTCACCGCGTACGGCGTCGAAGTCGGCCCGGGAAAGTCCTGCGGCGCGCAGGGCACCGACCGGGTCCTCGGTACCCATGTCGAAGGGGAAGTCGGAACCGAGGAGTACGCGGTCGGCCCCGGCCACCCGGATCAGCTCCCGCAGGACGTCCGGGTCGTGGACGAGCGAGTCGAAGTACAGCCGCTTGAGGTAGCTGCTCGGCAGGTGGGCGCAACCGGCACCCGCGTCGGAGCGGGCGGACCAGGCGTGGTCCGAGCGGCCGATGTGGGTGGGGAGGTAGCCGCCGCCGTGGGCGGCGATCAGCTTCAGGCCGGGGTGCCGGTCGAACACCCCCGAGAAGATGAGGTGGGAGAGGGCGACGGCGTTCTCCGTGGGCTGGCCGACCGTGTTGGACAGGTACCACCGGTCCAGGCGCTCGTCGAGCGTGCACCCGAAGGGATGCAGGAAGACGATCGCGCCCGTCTCGTCGGCCCGGGACCAGAACGGCTCGTACGCCGGGTCGGACAGTTCCCGTTCCGGGGCGTGGCTGGAGATCTCCACCCCGCGCAGCCCCTGTTCCAGGGCGTGGTCGAGGGCGCGCACCGCCTGGCGCGGATGCTGGAGAGGTACGATCCCGAGTCCGCGCAGCCGGTCGGGAGCGGCCGAACAGTGCGCGGCCGTCGCCTCGTTGGCGGTCCGGTACACCTTCTCGGCCGTCTCCTCGCCGGCCCAGTAGTGGTAGTGCGAGGGAGACGGGCTGACCAGCTGGACGTCCACACCCTGGGCGTCCATCGCGGCCAGGCGTACGGCGGGGTCGGTCAGGGCCGGGATCCGCTTGCGGACCATGGGGCCGCTGACGGCCAGGGCGTCGGGGCCGTTCCGGCGGGAGTCGAGGTCCCTCGCGCCGGCCAGCCCGGGCAGCCCGGCCACGAGCGCCTCGATCTCGGGGAGCAGTACGTGCGCGTGCACGTCCACGGTCGGGGAAGTCACGGCAGCTCCCGGAGCATAGTCATGGTGCGGCCCATCAGACCGGGCACATCGGCGTCGCGTACTCCGTCGAGCTGCCACTGCCCGATCTGCACGGAGGCTTCCACGACGGGGCGGACGCGGGTGATCCGGCGCTCGTAGTACGCCTGGAACAGGGTGTCGTCCCAGGTGTCGGAGCCGGCCAGCATCTGCGCCAGCACCCAGGCGTCCTCCAGGGACAGGGCGGCGCCCTGCGCGAGGGTGGGCGGGCAGCAGTGGGCCGCGTCGCCGACGAGGACGACCCGGCCGCGGTGCCACGATCCCTCGACCAGCATGCGGTCGAACCACGTGTAGTTGACCTGTGCGGGGTCGGTGACGTGCTCGGTGATCTCCGGCCAGTTGCCGCCGTAGGCGGAGGCCAGGCGGCGCATCTCGTCGGCGTACGACTCCGGGGGGATCGAGGCGCGGTCGCGGTTCGCCTCGACGACGTACGCGTAGAGCGTGGTGTCGCTGGTGGGGCAGTAGCCGGCGATGTAGGCCGGGCCGCCGTAGGCGAGGTCCGTGCGGGACACCCCGGCCGGACGCGGGGCGGCCACGCGCCAGATGGCCATGCCCGTCGGCTCCGGCGCGGCCTCGATCCCGACGGCCGCGCGCGTGGCGGAGCCCAGGCCGTCCGCGGCGATCACCAGGTCGTAGCGGCCCTCGGTGCCGTCCGTGAACCGGACCGTGACACCGTCGGCGTCCTGGTCGAAGGTCTCGGCGCGGATGCCCAGACGGACACGGGCGCCGCTCGCGCGAACCGCCTCGATCAGGATCTGCTGGAGCCTTGGGCGCTGCATGCCGACCGTGGCGGGAAGGTCGTCGCCGCCGGTGCGAAGGTCGGCCTGGACGTGCAGGACCGTGCCGTCGGGGGCGGTGATGCCCACAGCCCCGAAGCCGAAGCCGGACGTCTCCACCTGGTCCCAGACACCCAGTTCACGCAGCACGCGCAAGGCGTTGCCCTGGAGGGTGATGCCGGAGCCCGCGGTGGCGTTCCAGTCGTCCCTGGCCTCGATCAGGTCCACCGTGAAACCCGCGCGCCGCAGCAGCACCGTCACGGCGTTTCCGGCCGCACCGCCGCCGACCACGAGGATCGTGCGTGATTGAGTCATGGGGAACTCCCTTGTTCCGCTGATTACTTGACGGCGATCGGATTGACGGGCGAGCCGACGGCGCCGGTGATGGGAAGGGGGGCGGCGACCAGCAGGAACTCGTACACACCGTCGGCGGCACAGTCCTCGGCGAGTGCGTCCAGGTCCCACATCTCGCCGATCAGCAGGCCGATGTGCGGAATGGCGACCTGGTGCAGCGGCTGGAAGGCGTGGTCGAACTCGTTGGGCCGCACCTCGAAGCCCCAGGTGTCGGTGGCGATCGCAGCGATCTCGCTGCCCCGCAGCCAGCCCGCGGTGGTGAAGGAGAGGCCGGGAGCTGGACCGCCCGCGTAGTCGCCCCAGCCTTCGCGGCGTACCCGGGCGAGCTGACCGGTGCGCACCGCCACGAGGTCGCCGCGTCCCACGGTCACGCCGTGGGCCTCGGCGGTCGCCGTCAGGTGCTCCTCGGTGATCGCGAAGCCGTCCGGCAGCCCGCCGTCCTTGCCGACCACCCGTCCCACGTCCAGGAGTACGCCGCGTCCCGCGACGTGCGGCGCCATGTGTTCGATGCCGGTGACCAGGTCACCATCGGACGTGACGACCTTCTCGGCGGGGCGGCCGTTCCACGCCTTGCCGTGGTCGAAGATGTGCCCCAGTCCGTCCCACTGCGTCGAGCACTGCAGCGGCATGGCGATCACGTCGTCGGCACCGCCGATGCCGTGCGGCAGGCCCTGGTTGCCGAGGGCGGCGTCGGTGCCGGTGTCCAGCATGGTGTGCACCGGATTGGTGCGCCGCCGCCAGCCCTTCTGCGGGCCGTCGATGTCGAAGCGCTGGGAGAGCGAGAAGCTGGCGCCGCGCCGGACGAGTGCCGCGCCCTGCCGGCGCTTCGCCTCGTCCAGGAGGTTGAGGGTGCCCAGCACGTCGTCCGGGCCCCAGCGGCCCCAGTTGGAGTGCTCCTCCGCCGCCCTCGCGATCGCGCCTTCGGGGTCGGTGCGGTCCAGGCTCATGACGCCTCCGCGACACAGCGGGTGCGCTGCGCGCCGAGACCGGTCACGGAGCTGTCCATGACGTCCCCGTCACGCAGGAGACGGCCGTGGTGCATGCCGTTGCCGGCGGGCGATCCGGTGAGCACCAGGTCGCCCGGGAGCAGACGGGCGGACTGCGAGGCGTAGGAGATCATGCGCGCCACGTCGAAGAGCATGTCCTCGGTGGACTCGTCCTGCATGGTCTCGCCGTTGAGCTTCAGCGTGAGCCGCAGGTTCCCGGTGTCAGCGATCGACCCGGCCGGCACGATCCAGGGGCCGAGCGGGGTGAATCCCGGGGCGTTCTTGCTGCGCAGCCAGTCGGTGCCGATCTGCGGCATGTCCCGGCGGAACACCGTCGCCCGGTCGGTCAGGTCGTTGGCGACGGTGTAGCCCGCGATGTACTCCGGTGCGTCCTCCACGGACACCTGGTGAGCGGGCCTGCCGATCACCACGGCCAGTTCCAGCTCCCAGTCCGGCTTCTCGGCCCAGGAGGGCAGCACGACGTCGTCGTACGGCCCGGTGATCGCGCTCGGCAGGCCGATGAAGACGTACGGCAGGTCCTCGGCCGCCCGCCGGTCCATGATCTCCGCCGCCTCCGCACGACGCTCCTCCTCGGAACGGACGTCGCCCGGCGCCCGGTGCGCGACGTGCAGGTCGATCACGTGCTGCCGGTAGTTCGCCCCCGACTGGAACACCTGCCGCGGCTCGACGGGCGCGTGCACCCGGAAGCCGGCCAGCGGCCTGCGGTCGAAGCCGTCGCCGTCGGCGAGTGCGCGCAGTCGCGGCAGAGCCGTGTCCCAGCGGTCCAGCAGGTCCCGGGCCGTCAACTGCTCCTCGTCGAAGGCGACCCGCAGGTCGGTCACCTGGCCGTCGGGAGTGACGAGGCCCGGGAATGCCGGACCGTCCGGGGCCGACAGGGTGCCGAGGGCGAAGGGTCCGGCGAAGAGCGCGGACGCGGATTCAGGTTTCACGAACATGTCCTCCTGATTGCGGTGTGACCAATCTGGACCCGTCACCCGGAATCAGGGAAATCGATTCTGTGGATAATCGGTATCCACCGGGTCTATTCCTGCCTGGTCAGCGCCGTCCGCAACAGGAGTCCCGTGAATCTGGCCAGCCTCGACCTGAACCTCGTCGTCGCCCTGCGCGCCCTCCTGGAGGAGCGCAACGTCACCAGGGCCGGGCAGCGTGTCGGGCTCAGCCAGCCCGCCATGAGCGCCGCCCTGTCCCGGCTGCGCCGGCACTTCGACGACGACCTGCTCGCGCGGGTCGGCGGCCACTACGAGCTCACGGCGCTCGGCCAGGTCCTCCTCGACCGCACGTCCACGGCCTACGCCGTGCTGGAGCGACTCTTCGCCAGCCAGGCGCACTTCGACCCGGCCAAGGAGAGCCGTGAGTTCAAGCTGGTCGCCTCCGACTACGCGGTCGCCGTCTTCGGCACCGAACTGGCCCACGTCGTGCACGAGGAGGCGCCCGGTATCCGGCTGCGCTTCACCCAGACCCCCTCCACGGTGGTCGACGACACCGCAGCCCTGCTGAGCGCCACCGACGGCCTGCTCATGCCGCACGGCGTCATCAGTGACTTCCCCGCCACCGACCTCTACGACGACCGCTGGGTCTTCGTCGTCGCGGACGACCACCCGAGCGTCGAGGACCGGCTCACCCACCAGGACCTCGCCCGGCTGCCCTGGGTCACCTATCAGCGCACCTATGACGCCCCCGCCGTACGGCAACTGGGCATGCTCGGCATCGAGCCTCGTGTGGAGGTCTCCGTCGACAGCTTCCAGTTGCTCCCGCTCCTGGTGGCCGGCACACGGCGTATCGCCCTGGTCCAGGCCCGGCTCGCCCGGCTTCTCTCGCCGCTCGTCGCCGTGCGGATCGTGGAGCCCCCGTACGCAGCGGTGCCGCTCCGGGAAGCGCTGTGGTGGCACCCGGTACACACGCACGACGCCGCCCACATCTGGCTCCGGGAGACCGCCGCCCGGGTCGGCAGGCGCCTGGGAGGCCCGCCCGAGGCGTGACGTCGTCCACTGCCGGGTTCCGCCGTCCGGCCTCCCCGCGAACGGCATCCACGCCGTGGATCGGCGGCCTCGGGACACGAACCCCGAATGGCGGCGGGCGGGACGCGCGCGCAGGCCCCGGAACCCGGCGCGCCCGCTCACCGGCCTCCCCGGCAGGCCGGGGTGGCCGTCACGTCACGGTCCGGCCGAGGAGGTACGCCTCCTCGGGGCCCAGCCCCGCTCCCTCCTCGTACGCGGCGCGGAACGCCTCCGGTCCCAGCGACGCCCGGGCCGCCGCCGTGATCCGGTCCACGTCACCGCGCTCGGCGGGCGGGAGCGGCGCCGCCACCCGATGCCGGGCCGCAGCCGCCGCACCCAGCAGCAGCGCGGTGTCCCGTGGCCGTCCGCCCGACGCGTGCGCACCCGCGAGCCCTTCCAGCGCCAGTGCCGTGGCCCGGGGATCGCCAAGCTTCGCGGCGGCTTCGAGACCCTCCCGGTGACGTGCCCCGGACGTTTGCGCATCTCCCCGGAGCTCCGCGACGAAGCCCAGCTCGGCCAGCGCCAGGGTGATTCCGGGCCCGTAGTCCACCGCTCGGTACCAGACGAGCAGACGGCCCATCAGCTCCTCGGCGGTGCCGAGGTCGCCCTCCCGGCGGGCGCCGAGCGCCAGGCCGATCACGGCGCTCATCCGGCCCGGTTCGTAACTCTGCTCGGAGGCCAGGTCGTGGGCGCGCCGGTGGTAGGCCCGAGCATCGACGAGCTCACCGGTGAGAAGGGCGATCCGCCCCAGTCCTGTCAGCCGTTTGACGGCCTCGGTCCACAGGCCGAGTTCCTCGGCCAGCTCCAGCCCTTCCTGGTGCAGCCGGGCCGCCGCCGCGTAGTCACCGGTGATCTCGGCCAGTGAGGCCAGTGGGAAGACCGCCTGCAACCGCCCCCAGCCGTCCCCGAGTCCGCCGAACAGCTCGGCGCTGCGCTCACCGTCGCTCCGCAGCGCCGGCAGGTCGCCGTGCGCCAGCGCGTGCCGGGCCCGCAGGCTCAGCGCGGCCGCGGTACCCCAGGGGTCGCCCAGGGCACGGAACCGCGACAACGCCCGGTCCGCCAGGTCCTCGCCGGAGGTCACGTCCCCGACGCCGAGCTGGGCCCAGCCGAGGAACCAGAGCGCCAGGGCGTGGCCCTCCGGGTCGTCGACGGCTTCGTACGCCGTGAGGGCGGCGGCGATCCGCGCCGGGCCGTCGGCGGTGTCGCCCTGCAACAGCGCGACGCCGGTCCGCCAGGCGAGGGCGCGAGCCGTGAGCCGCGCGCGTGACTGGGCCACCGGTCCAGCCGGAGACCGCCCGCCCGGCAGATCCGCCGGGCGGGCGCCGTCCGCCGGGGCCGCCGCTTCCGCCACGTCCAGGACCGCCGTCAGCGAACGCTGTGCCTCGGCGAAGCGGCAGCGCAGCACCCAGTACCAGGCCAGCGCGTCGGCCATCCGCAGGGCCCGGTCGGCCAGGCCCTCGCGTACCGCGTGGTCCAGCGCGCGGCGTAGGTCGGCGCTGTCGGCGTCGAGCCGCTCCAGCCACCGTCGCTGCTCCGGGCCGCGCAGCTGCCGCGCCGCGTGCTCCGCCGCCGCGAGGTAGTGATCGCTGTGCCGCAGGAGCACGGCGTCCAGCTCCCCGGCCGCGCGCAGCCGGTCCGAGCTGTACTCCCGCACCGATTCGAGAAGCCGGTAGCGGGGCCCGTCGGAGAGGTCGTTCAGCACCACCAGGGACCGGTCCACCAGGCGGCCCAGCAGATCCAGCACGTCCGCGGGAGGTATGCCGTCCCCGCCGCTCACCGCCTCGGCGGCCTCCAGTGTGCAGCCCTCGGCATGCACCGCGAGTCTGCGCAGCACCACTTGTTCGGCCGGGCCCAGCAGTTCCCAGCTCCAGTCGATCATCGCCCGCAGGGTCCGCTGCCGCGCGGGCGCGCCCCGGTACCCGCCGGCCAGCAATCCGAACCGGTCGTCCAGCCGGGCCACCAGGCCGTGCACCCCGAGCGTGCGGACCTTGGCCGCCGCCAGCTCCAGCGCCAGAGGAATGCCGTCCAGGCGGCGGCACAGCGTCGCCACGGCCGCCGCGTTCTCCCCGGTCAGCGCGAACCCCGGAGCGCTCGAGGCGCGCTCCAGGAACAGCCGCACCGCGCTGGACGCGAGCAGGACCCCGGGATCCGTCTCCGAGGGCGGCGGCAGCTCCAACGGGGGTACGGACCACATCAGTTCGCCCGACAGCCCGATCGGCTCCCGGCCGGTGGCCAGCACCCGCATCTGCGGGGCCGTGCGCAGCAGCGGTTCCACCCAGGCGGCGACGGCCTCCACCAGGTGCTCGCAGTTGTCCAGGACCAGCAGCATCCGTTTGTCCCGCAATGCGGCGGCGAGCCGGTCGACCAGGGACGCCGGGGCGACCGAGGACGCGGCGGCGGGGCCACCCGCGGTGTCCTCACGGAGGTCCAGACCGAGGGCGCCGAGCAACGTCTCCGCCAGGGTACACACATCGGCGGGCACCTCGGTGCGCTCCAGCCCGGCCAGCTCGACCAGCCGTACGCCGTCGGGGAAGGCGTCCAGGACCTGGCCGGCCACCTCCACCGCCAGCCGGGTCTTGCCCACCCCGCCGGGGCCGGTGAGCGTCACCAGCCTGCCCCGCTCCAGCAGTTCGCGGACCCGGCCGACGGCGTCCGACCGGCCGACGAGTTCGCCGACGGGCGCTGGGAGGTTCGTACGGGGCCGGGGGGAGCCCCCACCGGGCAGCGGTACGGGGACGGCCGCGGCGCTGACGGAGGGCGGAGGAGTGAGCGCCGCCGACAGGGTGCGTGAGGGAGCCGGAGACGGACCCGGTCCGGCGTCCAGGGCCGGATCCTGCCGCAGGATCGCCTGGTGCAGCTCGGTGAGTCCACGGCTGGGGTCCAGCCCCAGCTCCGCGGCCAGCCGGTCGCGGAGGTCCCGGTAGCTGTCCAGCGCGGCGCTCTGCCCGCCGGACCGGTAGAGCGCCAGCAGCTGTGCCGCGCGGAGCCGTTCGCGCAGCGGGTGGCGGGCCACGAGGTCCCCGAGTTCGCCGGTCAGAGACCGGTGCTCTCCCGACGCGAGCCGTACCTCCGCGTACTCCTCCAGCGCCACGAGCCGGTCCTCCTCCAGCCGGCCGGCGGCGGCCCGGGCGAACGGCTCGTCGGCGTAACCCGCGAACGCCGGGCCCCGCCACAGCCCGAGCGCCGCCCTCAACGCGCCTTCCCGGTCGCGGAGTTCCTCGGCGGCTCGGGCGGCGGACACCGACGAGGCGAATCCGGTGGCGTCCACCTCCGTCTCCCCGTCGTCCGCCCGCAGCAGATAGCCACGGGAGTGCGAGACCACCAGCCCCCGTCCGCCCCGCTCCGCCGCTCCCAGCACCCGGCGCAGCTGGGACACCTTGCCCTGGAGCGCGTTGGCCGGATGGGCGGGCAGCTCCTCGCCCGACCACAGATCGTCCACCAGCCGGCCGGCGGAGACCGGGTGCCCGGGGTGGACGAGGAGACGTGCGAGGAGCGCGCGGACCTTCGCCTCGGGGATGCGGACCGGTTCGCCGTCCGCGGTCCACACCGCGAGGGGGCCCAGTACTCCGAAGCGCATGGCGTTCACCCTAGCCGCGCCCGGGGCACACTCGACCGGCCCCGCACCGCACCGGCAGTGGACCGGCAGTGGACCGGCAGCGCCGTCCCCAAGAGTGGTCGCTGTCAGGGAGAACCGGCGTGAACAGCCGGACCCACCACACCGGGAGGACACCGTGAACACACCCCACGAGGCAGTCGTGATCGCTGACACGAGCGGCGACGCGACGCCTGCGGCGGCAGCCGCCAGGACGTCCGTGACCGTCATCGGCCTGGGCAACCTCGGCCACGTACTGGCACGTACCTTCCTCGACAACGGCCACCCCACCACCGTGTGGAACCGCTCGGCGGCCAAGGCCGACCCACTGGTGGCCGACGGGGCCCGCAGGGCGGCCACGGTCGCCGAGGCCGTCGCCGCCGGTGAACTGGTGATCGTCTGCGTACTGGACTACGACGCCGTGCGGCAGCTGCTGGACCCGGCGGCGGAGGCCCTGCGCGGCCGGGTTCTGGTCAACCTCACCAGCGGCACCCCCGGCCCGGCCCGCGAACTGGCCGCCCGGGTCGCCGGGCTGGGTGCCGCCTACCTCGACGGTGCGGTCTACGCGGTGCCGCAGACCATCGGAACCCGCGAGGCGTTCGTCCTGTACAGCGGCGCGGCGGACGCCTTCGAGACGCACCGGCAGGAGCTCGGCCTCCTCGGCGACGCGGTGTTCGTCGGCACGGACCCCGGCTCGACCCCGCTGCACGACGTGGCGCTGCTGAGCGGGATGTACGGGATGTTCGCGGGCTTCTTCCAGGCGCTGGCCATCGGCGACTCGGCGGGGATCAGACCGACCGAGCTCACCACGCTGCTGGTGCGCTGGCTGCACGAGGCCGCTGCGGCGCTGCCCGGCTTCGCCGAGGAGATCGAGAGCGGCGACTACACCACCGAGACGTCCAACCTCGACATCAACGCGGTGGGACTGGCCAACATCCTGCTCGCCACCCGGGCGCAGGGGGTTCCCGTCGATCTGCTGGCGCCGCTCCAGGAGCTCTTCACGGAGCAGATCACCCAGGGCCACGGCCGAGCCGGTATCTCCCGCACGATCGAGTCGCTGCGCCACCGCCGGGCGGACGGCTGATCAGGTTCGGCGAGGAACCCGCCTCCCGGCGTTCCGTGGACCGGCCGCGGCGCCCGCCCGGACATGCGTGAGCGCCCCGGCACGGGCCGGGG
>NZ_JBHWZS010000031.1:0-49778 GCF_042728155.1 Streptomyces sp. NPDC060209 | reverse complement strand
CCTCGGGGGCCGGGCGTCCTGGTCGGTCTTACCGAGCGCTACGCCGCGTGGACGACGTCCTTCTCCTCGGCGAAGTGGCAGGCCGACTCGTGCGCGGCGGGCGTGTCCGAGGCCTTGAAGCGCTCGGGGATCGCCAGCAGCGGCACCTCGGTGGCGCACTTGTCCTGGGCCTTCCAGCACCGGGTGCGGAAGCGGCAGCCCGACGGCGGGTTCGCCGGCGACGGGACGTCACCCGAGAGGATGATCCGCTCGCGGCCCTCGCGGGCGTCGGGGTCCGGGACGGGGACCGCCGACAGCAGCGCCTGGGTGTAGGGGTGCGTCGGGTGGTCGTAGATCTGCTGGTCCGTACCGATCTCGGCCATCTTGCCGAGGTACATGACGCCGACCCGGTCCGAGATGTGCCGGACGATCGACAGGTCGTGCGCGATGAAGAGGTAGGAGAGGTTGAACTCGTCCTGGAGCTTCTCCATCAGGTTGATGACCTGTGCCTGCACCGACACGTCGAGCGCGGAGACCGGCTCGTCGCAGATGATGATCTCGGGGTTGAGCGCGAGGCCCCGGGCGATCCCGATGCGCTGACGCTGACCGCCCGAGAACTGGTGCGGATACCGGTTGATGTACTCCGGGTTCAGACCGACGACGTCCAGGAGGTCCTGCACCCTCCGGCGCCGCTCGCCCTTCGGGGCCGCCTCGGGGTGGATCTCGAAGGTCTCCCCGATGATGTCGCCGACCGTCATACGCGGGTTCAGCGAGGTGTACGGGTCCTGGAACACCATCTGGATGTTGCGGCGCACGGCCTTCAGCGCACGGCCGGACAGCTTGGTGATGTCCTGGCCCTTGTAGAAGACCTCACCGGCGGTGGCCCGCTCCAGCGTCATGAGGAGCTTGGCGACCGTGGACTTGCCACAGCCGGACTCGCCCACGATGCCGAGCGTCTCGCCCTGGTAGAGATCGAACGAGATCCCGTCCACGGCCTTGACCGCGCCGACCTGCTTCTTGAACAGGATGCCCTGGGTCAGCGGGAAGTGCTTGACCAGGTTGCGCACCTGGAGGATCGGCTCGCCCTGCGAGACCGGTGCGTCCAGGGCGGCGACGGCCTCCGACTCGGTGGCCGCGTTGACCGTCGCCACTTCGGTGACGTTCGGGGTGGCGTCCACGGACTCCTTGTCGAGCTCAGCCATGGATCGTCTCCTTCCAGAAGTGGCAGGCGCTGCCGCGGCCGACCAGCTCGGTACCGTCCTGCTCGGTCACCGGGCGCAGCGCCGGGATGTCCGTACGGCAGATGTCCTGCGCCATCGTGCAGCGCGGGTTGAAGGCGCAGCCGGACGGCACGTGCAGCAGGTTGGGCGGCAGGCCCTTGATCGCGTAGAGCTCCTGGCCCTTCTGGTCCAGGCGCGGGATCGACTCCAGCAGACCCTTGGTGTACGGGTGCGCCGGGCGCTTGTAGATCTCGTGGACCGGAGCGGTCTCGACGATCCGGCCCGCGTACATCACGGCGATCTTGTCGGCGACGTCGGCGACGACACCGAGGTCGTGCGTGATCAGGATCAGGCCCATGTTGAAGTCGCGCTGGAGCTCCGCGAGCAGGTCCATGACCTGTGCCTGGACGGTCACGTCGAGCGCCGTGGTGGGCTCGTCCGCGATGATCAGGTCGGGCTCCAGGGCCAGCGCCATCGCGATCATGATGCGCTGGCGCATACCGCCGGAGAACATGTGCGGGTAGTCGTTGACCCGCTCCTTGGCCGCCGGGATGCGCACGCGGTCCATCAGCGCGATGGCCTTGGCCTTGGCCTCCTTCTTGGAGAGGCCCTGGTGCACGCGGAACATCTCGCCGAGCTGATAGCCCACGGAGAGAACCGGGTTCAGCGAGGAGAGCGCGTCCTGGAAGATCATGGCGATCTTCTGGCCGCGGATCTGCCGGCGCTCCTCGTTGGACATCTTGAGCATGTCCTGGCCGCGGAAGAAGATCTCGCCCTTGGGGATGCGGCCGGGGGGCATGTCCAGGATGCCCATGATCGCCTGAGCGGTCACGGACTTGCCGGAGCCGGACTCGCCGAGCACGGCGAGGGTCTCGCCCGCGCTGACGCTGTAGTTGACTCCGTTGACGGCCTTTGCGACGCCGTCGCGGGTGTGGAACTCCACGTGCAGATCGCGGACTTCGAGCAGCGGGCCGCTCTCGTCGTTCGAACCACGCGGAGCAGGAACATCCGCCGTCTTGTCGATGATGGTCATGTACGCCTCCCTCAGCGCAGCTTGGGATCGAGGGCGTTGCGTACCGCATCGCCGAGCATGATGAACGCCAGAACGGTGATCGACACCATGACCGACGGGATGATCAGAACGAACGCGGCGTTACGCAGCTGCTCCTGGCCGGAGGAGATGTCGACACCCCACGACACGGTCGGTTCGGCGAGGCCGATGCCCAGGAAGGACAGGGTGGCCTCGGCCGAGATGTAGCCGCCGAGCGCGATGGTCGCGACGACGATCACCGGGGCGATCGCGTTGGGCAGGATGTGCCGGAGCAGGATGCGGGTGGTCGAGGCGCCGAGCGCCTTGGCCGCCATCACGTAGTCGGCCTGCTTGATCGTCAGGACGGAGCCGCGTGCGACACGGGCGATCTGGGTCCAGCCGAGGAAGGCCAGAGCCAGGATGACGACCCAGATCTTGCGCTCCTCGAACGAGGTCAGGACGACCATCGCGCCGAGGATGAACGGGACGCCGAAGAAGATGTCGGTGACCCGGGACAGGATCGTGTCGATCCAGCCGCCGAAGTAGCCGGCGAGCATGCCGACCACGGTGCCCAGGATCGTGACGAGGGCGGTGACGACGACGGCGACGGTGATCGAGGCACGGGCGCCGTAGACGACACGCGCGTAGATCGAGCGCCCCTGGATGTCGTACCCGAACCAGTCCTCCTGGAAGAAGTTCCCCCACTTGGGCTTCTGCAGGTAGTGGTGGGCCAGGTCCGCGTAGCGCGGGTCGGCGCCGGTGAACAGGCCGGGGAATATCGCCATGATCAGCAGGAAGACGATCAGGACGGCCGAGACGACGAACAGCGGGCTGCGCCGCAGGTCGTGCCAGGCGTCCGACCACAGGCTGCGGGGCTTGCCGACCGGTGCGACGGCAGCGGGGGCGGCCACGGCCTCGGGCGTCTCCGCGGTGGTTTCCTTGAGCGTCTCAGGCATAACGGATCCTCGGGTCCAGGACCGCGTAAAGCAGGTCGACGACCAGGCTGGCGACGAGATAGACGATGACGATCAGCGTCACGATGCCGACGACGGTGGCGCCTTCGCGGTGCCGGAGCGCGTCGAAGACGTTGTAGCCGACACCCTTGATGTTGAAGATGCCCTCGGTGACGACGGCGCCGCCCAGCAGGGCACCGAGGTCGGTGCCGAGGAAGGTGACCACGGGGATCAACGAGTTGCGCATCAGGTGGACGCCGATGATGCGACGGCGCGGCAGCCCCTTGGCCACGGCGGTACGCATGTAGTCGGAGCGCAGGTTCTCCGCGACCGAGGTGCGGGTCAGTCGCGCGACGTACGCGAGCGACAGGGATCCGAGGACGACAGCGGGCAGGATCAGCTCACTCGCGTTCGCCTCGAGGCTCACGTTGGGTTCGACCCAGCCGAGCTGGAAGGCGAAGAAGTACTGGCCGAGGAAGCCCAGCACGAACGAGGGGACCGAGATGAGCAGGAGCGTCAGGACGAGCAGACCGCGGTCGCGAAGGGTGTCGGCCTTCAGACCCGCGAAGATGCCCATGGAGATACCGACGACGACCGTGAAGATGAAGGCAAACAGGGCCAGCCGGACCGTGATCGGGAATGCTTCCGAAATGATGTCGGCCACCGGTCGCCCACTGGCGATCTGTGTGCCGAAGTCACCCTGGAACAGGTTCACGAGGTAGTTCCAGTACTGGTGCCAGAGCGGCAGGTCGAGCCCGAGCTCCTTCTTCATTTCCGCGATCTGCGTCGGGTCGACTGCCTGTTCGCCGGCGAGTGCGCGCACGGGGTCGCCGGGCAGCGCGTACATCATGGCGAAGACCAGCAAGGTTGATCCGAGGAAGACCGGGATCATCTGGAGCAGTCGCCGCGCGACGTAACGCCCCATGTTTGCCTCCGATAGGGATAAAGCAGCCCAGGGGCCGCCCTCCGGATACGGAGAGCGGCCCCCCGGGACCTACTGCCTGGTGTGGGCGGCTGATGGCCGAGTGGGGGCCCTCAGGCGTGTGCTACTTGGCGACCGTGACTTCGGTGATGTTGTAGTCACCGTGGAAGTCGATGGTCACGTTGTCGACGGCCTTGGAGTAGCCACCGTTGGTCTTGTACTCCCAGAGCGGGATCGCCGGCATCTTCGTCAGGACGAGCTTCTCGGCCTCCTGGTAAGCCTTGATCGACTCGTCCAGGGTCTTGGCGTTGTCGCCCTTCTTGAAGGCCGCGTCGACCTCCTTGTCGGAGAACCGGCCGTTGTTGGCCTCGGCGGTGGTGCCGTACAGCTCCCGCATGAAGTTGACGTTCAGCGGGTAGTCGGCCACCCAGCCACCGCGGTACATCGACTTGACCTGGTCGTTGTCACGCGCTTCCAGGTCGGTCTGGAAGTCCGGCTTGGCGTCCGGGACACAGTCGACCCCGGTCGAGTTGCGGATGGACTCGCAGACCGCGGTCACCCACTCCTTGTGGCCGCCATCGGCGTTGTACTGGATCCAGATCTTGTTCTCCGGAACGCCGCCGCCCTCGGTGACGAGCTGCTTCGCCTTGGCCGGGTCGAACTTGAACACGTCGGTGCCCAGGTCCTGGTTACCGGCGACGCCCGGAGGCGTGAAGCTGGTGGCGGGCTTGCGGGTGCCGTTGAGCACGGTCTTGGTGATCGTGTCCCGGTCGATGGCCATCGACAGACCCTGGAGGACCTTCGGGTCGATGTCCTTGAAGGTCTTCGAGTAGAAGGTCGGGACGAGCGACTGGATGGCCGCGTACGGCTCGTCGATCGCGCGGTCACCGAGGTCCGTCTTGTACTTCGGCAGGTCCTTCGGGCCGACCTGGCGGATCATGTCCAGGTTGCCGGAGAGGAGGTCCTGGTACGCGGCCTCGACGGTCGCGTAGTTCTTGAAGAGGACACCCTTGTTCTTGGCCTTGTTCGGGCCCTGGTAGTCAGGGTTGGCCTTGACCTGGATGAGCTTCTTGTGGTCCCACTTCTCGAAGATGTAGGGACCGTTGCCGACCGGAGCCTGACCGAACGCCTTGGTGTCCTTGTAGAACACCTCCGGCAGCGGCGCGAAGGTCGCGTAGCCGAGCTTGTACTCGAAGTACGGGACGGCCTCGTTCAGCTCGATCGTGAAGGTGGTGTCGTCGACAGCCTTCAGACCGGACATCTCCGTGGCCTTCGGGTCACCCTTCTCCGGGTGGACGTCCGCGTAGCCCTTGATGTCCTCGAACCAGAACGCGTTCTGCTGGGCGTTCTTGACGTTGGCGTACCAGTTCCACGCCTTGATGTACGACTCGGACGTGACGGGGGTGCCGTCGTGGAACTTCCAGCCGGACTTGAGCTTGACGGTCCACGTCTTGGAGTCGGTCGTCTCGACGGACTCGGCGTTCGTGTAGACGATCTTGCCGTCCGCATCGAAGTCGAGCAGCTGGGTGAAGATCGACTGGATGACGTAGCTGCCGAGCGACTCGTTGGTGTCGGCCGGGATCAGCGGCTTCTGCGGCTCGCCGACGTCGATGGAGACGTAGCCCGCGGGCTTGCCCTTCTCCGTCGACGCCTTGCTGTTGTCGTCACTGTCGCCCCCGCCACAGGCAGTCGCGGCCAGGGCGATGATTGCCGCTCCCGCGACCCACTTGGCGCTCTTGGCACCGCGCATGGGTTTCCTCCTCATGAGTCCACTTTTGACTTCAAGAGGGGCACTGGAGAGATCCACCGACACCCCTGACGGCGATCGTTTGCAGTGCCCCGAGTGTGCTCGTGAGTCCGCACTCCCCACAGTGCGTCGACCCATTGACCCGAGCTCAATGGAGCCAACTATTAAGGAACGCCGGGCTGTAAACCACACTTAAAGGGTCTCGGTTTGACAACATCGAGAAGCCATGGTTGCCCGAAATCCGGACAAAGTGATCCCAGACAGACACCCCCGAAACGGACCGTTAACACATGTTCCGGAGAGCGACGCACGATATACGGACACGTCGGTCAGGAAAATGAGTTGACGAAAGGCCCGGACCCCCACAGTGTCTGCGGGGGTCCGGGCCTCATGTCAATGGCTCGTTCTGACGGTTCGTCGGCCGGAGCGGACGGTCGCGGTCAGGTCAGCCGTTCTTCGCGCGCGAGGCCGTGCGGCCACGCTGCTTCTGGTCCAGGACGACCTTGCGGATACGCACGGTCTCCGGGGTCACCTCGATGCACTCGTCGTCGCGGCAGAACTCCAGGGACTGCTCCAGCGAGAGCTTGCGGGCCGGCACCACGTTCTCCGTGGTGTCGGCGGAAGCCGCACGCATGTTGGTGAGCTTCTTCTCCTTGGTGATGTTCACGTCCATGTCGTCGGCGCGGGAGTTCTCGCCGATGATCATGCCCTCGTAGACCTCGGTGCCGGCCTCGGTGAAGATGACACCGCGCTCCTGGAGGTTGACCATCGCGAACGGCGTCACCGTGCCCGAACGGTCCGCGACCAGCGAGCCGTTGTGACGGGTGCGCAGGTCGCCGAACCACGGCTCGTGGCCCTCGAAGATGGAGTGCGCGATGCCCGTACCGCGGGTCTGGGTCAGGAACTCCGTGCGGAAGCCGATGAGGCCGCGGGAGGGCACGATCCACTCCATGCGGACCCAGCCCGAACCGTGGTTCGTCATCGTCTCCATGCGGCCCTTGCGGGTCGCCATCAGCTGCGTGATGGCGCCGAGGTGCTCCTCGGGCGAGTCGATGGTCATGCGCTCGATCGGCTCGTGGGTCTTGCCGTCGATCTGCTTGGTGACGACCTCGGGCTTGCCGACCGTCAGCTCGAAGCCCTCACGGCGCATCTGCTCGACGAGGATGGCCAGCGCGAGCTCACCGCGGCCCTGGACCTCCCAGGCGTCGGGACGCTCGGTGTCCAGGACGCGGAGCGACACGTTACCGACCAGCTCGCGGTCGAGGCGGTCCTTGATCTGGCGGGCCGTGACCTTGTGGCCCTTGCCGCCCTTGCCGACCAGCGGCGAGGTGTTCGCGCCGATGGTCATCGAGATGGCCGGCTCGTCGACCGTGATGAGCGGCAGCGCGATCGGGTTCTCGGGGTCGGCCAGGGTCTCGCCGATCATGATGTCCGGGATACCGGCGATGGCGCAGATGTCGCCCGGACCGGCCATCTCGGCCGGCTTGCGGGTGAGCGCCTCGGTCATCAGCAGCTCGGTGATGCGGACGTTGGACATCGTGCCGTCGCGCTTGATCCACGTGACGGTCTGGCCCTTGCGCAGCTCGCCCTGCTCGACACGGCACAGCGCGATACGGCCGAGGAAGTTGTCGGCGTCAAGGTTGGTGACGTGGGCCTGCAGCGGGGCGGCCTCGTCGTACTCCGGCGCGGGGACCGTGGAGAGGATCGTCGTGAAGAACGGCTCCAGGCTGTCGCTGTCCGGCGGGACGGTGCCGTCCTCGGGCTTGGTCAGCGAGGCGACGCCGTCACGGGCGCACGCGTAGACGATCGGGAACTCGATCTGGTCCTCGTCGGCGTCCAGGTCGAGGAAGAGGTCGTAGGTCTCGTCGATGACCTCGGCGATGCGGGAGTCCGGCCGGTCCGTCTTGTTGATGCAGAGGATGACCGGCAGCTTGGCGTCGAGCGCCTTGCGCAGCACGAAGCGGGTCTGCGGGAGCGGGCCCTCGGAGGCGTCGACCAGCAGGACGACCGCGTCCACCATCGACAGACCGCGCTCGACCTCGCCACCGAAGTCGGCGTGGCCGGGGGTGTCGATGATGTTGATCGTGATCGGGTCCCCGCCGTCCTTGGGGTGATACTTCACCGCCGTGTTCTTGGCGAGGATCGTGATGCCCTTCTCACGCTCCAGGTCGTTCGAGTCCATCATGCGTTCGTCGAGGTTCTCGGCGGCGTGGGCGGCGAACGCGCCGGCCTGCTTGAGCATGGCGTCGACCAGCGTGGTCTTGCCGTGGTCGACGTGGGCGACGATGGCTACGTTACGGATGTCGTGGCGCGTGGGCATGGGTGGCTTGCGCTTCTCTCGGATCGTGGGATCAGGCGTCTCAGTCGGTCTCGAGTCCTCGTACGCCCGCCGGGCGGCACGCCACGGCTAGTCCAATGGTACGGGCCCGACGGGTCCGGGGCTTCCCGGCCCGATCCCCCGGACAGGACTACAGCCACAATTCAGCCGATATTCAGCCGGTATTACGTCATCATCCAGCCGGTGAGAGGCCGGACGGCAAGGGGTGTGAGAAGACGAGCAGCCCGGGTCAGGGCGGACACCACCTTGCCCGCCGGGGACTCCGGCGGGCAAGGGAATTGAGCTGTATCTGAGCTTCGAATGTGGCCTTGACCTGCTACTTCTTCCGATTCGCGGGGGAACCTGCCGCTTGGCGCCCGGTGAATCCGATGTCCTCGTAGCGAGGTGCGGCGAAGCCGAAGGCACCGATGTTCGCCAGCTTCTTGTCGACGGCGACCAGCTGTGGCCTCTGATACAGCGGAATCGATCCTGCGGCGGCCCAGATCCGGGCGTCGGCCTGCTTCAGCAGGTCCCTCGACGCCTTGGCGTCGAGTTCGGCGACCGCCCGGTCGAAGAGCTGGTCGATGTGGTCGGAGCCGACCCGTGTGTAGTTCTGCGCGACGAGCAGCGAGCCGTCGGTGGCGGGCTCCGGCTTGGCGAAGATCGGACGGCCGTCGGTCGCCGGGTAGGCGGTGGCGGGCCAGGAGTACAGCGCCATGTCGTAGTCGCCGGAGGCGATGTGGTCCTTGAAGTAGCTGTCGTCGTCGACCTTGGTGACCTGCGTGCTGATGCCGATCGAGTCCAGCATCTCGACGATCTTCTCCCCGACGGTGCGCAGCGACTGCGATCCGGGGCCCGATGGCAGGACGAAGCGGAGGCTCAGCGGCTTGCCGCCCTTGCCGAGGCGGTCCTTGACCGAGGCGGGGGCCGGGGCCGCCGTCCCCGCCGGGGCGTAGGCGCCCGCGGCGCCGCCGGGCTGCTTGTCCTGGGCGGTGACCTCGGAGCCGCCGGCGGAGCGGTCGCCCGGCTTGTCGTCGCCGACGGTGTACGTCCCCTCGTCGCGCGAGGTCTTGTCGTCCTTCTCGGCCTTCTCCGCCTTCTCGGCCTTCTCGTCCTTCTTCTCGGTCGCCTTCTCCTCGGCCGCTTCCTTCTCCTCGGCCGGCTTCTTGCCTTCGGCCTTCTTCTCAGCCTCGCTGCCGGCCTTGGTGTCCTCGGTCTTGCGGACGGCTCCGCCCGGGGTCCATCCCGCGTCGGCCAGCAGCGCCTGCGCCTCCTTGGTGTCCTGCTCGCCGAGTGCGCCGCTGCCGTCCTTGTAGCCGGGCTGCCCGGCCAGGGCCAGGTGGCTGCCGGGCGGCTTCGCGGGCAGGCCGAGCGGCTTCAGGACCGCGTCGGCGAGCTCCTGCCGGTTCAGGGTCCGGGCGATGGCGCGGCGCACCCGGTCGTCGGAGAGGGGCCCGGACTCGCCGTTCAGCGCGAGCTGCGTGTAGGCCGGCTCCAGGGACTTGCGGACGGCGAAACCGCGCAGCGACTTCTGCTCGGCGGCGTACACCGCGACGGCTTCCCGGTTCTTCTCGCGGGCGGCCTGGGCGGTCTCGGCGGCCTCCTCGTCCGAACCGTGGGCCAGGGCCCAGGAGCGCAGGGCGGCGGCCGGGGTGATGTCCGCTCCCGGGCCGTGGGCGGGCTGCTGGCCGTTCCCGCCGCGGTAGCGGGCCGCGAGGGCGATGCTGTTCGCGGTCGCCGGGTCGATGTCGGCGACGTCCACCGTGCCCTCGGTCAGCGCGTCGGTAAGGTCGCCGGGCTCGACGGCGCGGAAAACCAGGGATTCGAGCTTGGCCTCGTTGCCCCACCAGCGCGGGTTCCGGTCGAGGACGACCGTCCCCTTGGGCTTGTTCACGCTGCGCAGCCGGAACGGTCCTGCGGTGTTCTTGAGGGTGGCCCGGGCGCCGTCGTTGAAGGTGCCGGGGGACCCCGTCACCTCCTTCGGGTACAGCGGCGAGAACAGCGAGCGCCAGTCGGCGTACGGCTTCGAGAACGTGACCCGCACCTGCAGATCGTCCTTGCCGCGTTCGATCTTCTCGATCCGCTCGTAGCCCGCGTTGCGGGCCGTCCAGAAGGCGGAGTCCTTACCGCTCAGCGCGCGCCACTGGGCGACGAAGTCGGGAGCCCCGATCTCCCGGCCGTCGCTCCACACGGCCTGCTGGTTGAGCTTGTAGAGGACGACCTGCTTGGGCTCCTGCTCGATGACCTTCGCCGACTCCAGGTAGTCGGGGTTGAGCCTGGGCTCCCCCTTGGCGTCCATGGGGAAGAGCGAGGGCAGCAGGGCGCCGGTGATCCGCGTGGTCGCACTGTCGGCGTCGGCCTGGAAGGCATTGAGGGTGGCGGGGACCGCGTCGACCGCCCAGGTGAGGGTGGAGCCGTCGGTCACCCGGTCCCGGGCGGCCGGGGCGATGTCCTGCGGGACGGCCACCGGGGTGGGGCCCTCGCTGTCCGAGGTGCAGCCCGCCAGCACCGGGATCGTGAGCACACCTGTCGCCAGGAGCGCGACCGAGCGGCGCTTTCGGGCCGTCCCGCGTGGGACGCCGACGTGGGCCATGGCTGATACCTCCGGGGCCGGCCCGGTCCACCCCGTACCGGAATGGACCGGATGATTCGTACTGGTGGCATTTGCAGTTGATCAGACTGATTCGCTGATCCACTGAACGCACGTGTACGCGCGAGGGGAGGCAGACACGGCCGGTGGGGCCGCGGAAGTCACCCGAGCGGCCCCGGTGCCGGCCCGGCGGCGGTCAGCCGAGGAGCTTGACGATCGCCGCGGTGGTGTCGGTCTCGCCGAGCCTCGGGAAGATCTTCTCGAGGCTGTTGCGGTGGGCGTCGCCGTCCATGTCGGTGACCGCGTCCGTGGCGATGGTGACGTGGTAGCCGTGCTCGTGTGCGGCGCGGGCGGTGGACTCGACGCCGATGCTGGTGGCGACGCCGGTGAGCACGACCTGGGTGATGCCGCGGCGCCGCAGTTCGAGGTCGAGCGCCGTGCCGTGGAAGGCACCCCACTGCTGCTTGGTGACGACGATGTCGCTGTCGCGCGGGCCGAGCTCGGGCACGATGTCGGCCCAGTCCGCGGCGGGCTTGCCGGACGGGGCGCGGCCTTCGTTGCGGCCGGGGGCGCCGCCCGTCACACGGACCAGGAAGACCGGGAGGTCCCTGGCGCGGAAGGCGTCGGCGAGGACCACCGAATTGGCGACGACGCCGTCGGTCGGGTGGGCCGTCGGGAGGGCGACGATGCCCTTCTGCAGGTCGACGACGACGAGTGCGGTCCGGGGGTCCAGGACGGTGGCGGTCATGTGCGTACTCCTTGAGGTACTGAGGATCAGGTGCGTGCGCGCGGGGGCGCGGTCGGAACGGGTCGGGTTCGGGCTCGGTCGGGAACGGTCAGGTGCGTCCGCGCAGGGCGCGGTCGGTGAGGGTCAGGACGGCCAGGAGGACGGCCAGGACGACGGAGACCGCCGCCATGAGGTGCAGTCCCGTGTCGCTCGCCGCGTCGGCGTAGGCGAGGGCGATCAGGCTGGACGCGGTGATGGCCCCGATGTACTGGGCGGTGCGCTGGAGCCCGGCGGCGGCACCGATGCTCTCGGGGGACGCGTAGGCCTGGACGGCAGCCTGGTTGCTCGTGCCGATCAGTCCCTGCGGGGCACCGAAGCACGCTCCGGCGAGGAGGAGGACGGCGAGCGGGGTGTCGCCGGAGAGGAAGACCAGGATTCCGGCGCCGGCGGTGAGCAGAAGACTGGCCACGGCCAGCGGGCCGCGCAGGCCCTTCGTGCGGGCCCCGAGCAGCGAGCAGACGAGCGCGGTGACGGACATCGGCAGCATGAGCAGCCCGGTGTGCCCCGACGAGAAGCCGCGGGCCTCCTCCAGCCACTGCGTGTAGCCGTACATGACGCAGTAGATCAGCAGATAGCTGAGCCCGTGGCGTACGTACGTACGCAGCAGGGGGCCGTTGCCCGCGAGCATCCGGATGTCTATGAACGGCTGCGGGGTGCGCAGCTGCCACCGGACCAGGACGGCCGTCAGTACGGCGAAGGGGGCGAGCAGCCACCACTGCGGGTGGGCGAGGTCGAGCAGGAAGAAGACCAGCACCGTCAGCGCGGCGGTGAACAGGCCTATGCCCAGCGGGTCCAGGGAGAGCTTCGGCGCGCTCCCGTCGGCGGCCCGCTCGCGCGGCGGGTCGGCCGGGACCCAGAGCAGTGCCGCACCGAGGGCCAGCAGCGCGATCGGGACGTTGACGGCGAAGATGCCGCGCCAGCCGACGACCGACACGAGCAGCCCGCCGAGTGCCGGGCCGACGGCCGCGCTGCCCAGGGCGGCGAAGCTGAGCCTGGCGAGCACGGGGCGCGGGGTGGGGCGGCCCAGGCGCCGCGACTCGTCGCGCAGGACGGCCATGGCGGCCGGGTAGGCGGCCGACGTACCGATGCCGAGCAGCAGCCTGGAGACGATCAGCGTGCCGAACCCGGGGGCGAACGCGCCGACCAGCCCGGACGCGATGACGACGACGAGGCCGGCCAGGAAGACCCGGCGCGGGCCGAGGGTGTCGGCGAGCTTGCCGAGAACCGGCTGGGCGACGGCGCTGGCGAGGTAGAGGACCGAGATGAGCCAGGCGGTGTCGGCGGCCCCGATGCCGAAGGAGTGTCCGATGGCCACCAGAGCGGTGGAGATCATCGTGGTGTTGAGCGGGTTGAGCAGGGAGCCCATCAGCAGCGGCGCGGTGAGCCGCGCACCGAACCCCGGGGCGGGAGCGGGTTCCACGGCTACGGCGGGCCGGGCTTCCGCCTCCGGCGTGCCGGGGGTCAGGTCCGTCCCGTAACGGGTCACTTGTCGACCAGACGGCCGATGAGCTCGACGGCCTCGGCGAGCGTACGTCGCTCCGCGCCGTCCAGCTCGGCGGCGATCGCGTCCGCCAGCCAGCTCCGCTTGGCTGCCCGCACCCCGGCCAGGACGGTGCTGCCCTCCTCGGTGACCGACACGACCGACTTGCGGCCGTCCGCCGGATCGGGGGCGCGGGCGACGAACCCCTGGCTCTCCAGCGCGCCGAGCGTCAGCCGCATCGACTGGGGCCGCACGAGCTCGGCCCGGGCCAGGGCTGCCGTGGTGGCCGGTCCGCCGTCCTGGAGTCTGGCGAGGACCGAGCGCTGGGAGGGGGTGAGCAGGCTGTCCGCCGACGAACTCCGCAACCGCCTGAGGAGCAGGCCGACCACGGCCGCGAGATCCGTCGCCACGTGCTCGGCGGTCGGATCGGCGGGGCGCCGCGTCGACGCGTTCTCAGGGTTCTCGGAGGTTCCGGACATGTCCTCCACGGTAAAGATGGACAGGGCATCTTGCAAGGCAACCTGTCTATTGTTCGGCAAAGGCCGATGAGGAGGGGCGCGACTCCGCGGACGGCACGCGGGGCAGGGCCGCTGTTGCCCGCCGCCGGGCACGCGATCTAGGGTGAATGCGCTTTCAGAAGAGGGCCGCCACCCGCAGCAGCGGGTGCTGCGTACGAAGAAGAAGCGGACGGTCGGTCGAGTGAGCGCCCCTACGGTGTACGACGTCGCCGAGCGGTCGGGCGTCTCGATCGCCACGGTCTCCCGGGTCTACCGCAACCCGGACTCCGTGCGCGCCCAGACGCGCGAGCGGGTGCTGGAGGCGGCACGTGAGCTCGGCTACGTGCCGAGCGGGAACGCCCGGGGGCTGGCCAGCCGTACCACCGGAGTGCTGGGACTCTGCTTCCCCGACTACGCCGATCCGGACGCCGAGGCCGACGCGGAGACCGACAGCGGGGCCGACGACGCCGCGATGCTGTACTCCGACCAGATCATCCGCGGCATGGAGCGGGCGGCCCGCCGCCACGGCTACGCACTCCTGATCGCCGCGTCGCTGCAGGGCGGGCCCGAGAGCCTCGTCGCGAAGGTCGCGGGGCGGGTGGACGGCTTCGCCGTGCTGGCGCAGACCGTGCCGACCGAGGACCTTGAGGTCATATCGCGCCGGCTGCCGGTGGTGATGCTCGCCGGACCGCGCGAGATCGACCACCTCGACCACCTCGTCGTCGCGAACGCCGCCGGCGAGCGCGAGCTGGCCCGCCATCTGATCGAGGACCACGGGCTGCGCCGCCTCGCCTTCGTCGGGGGCGATCCGGACTCGCCCGACGCCGAGGCGCGGTTCCGCGGCTTCCGGGAGGCTTGCCGCGACGCCGGGCTGCCGGTCCCGGACGCACCGGACCTGCGCACCGGGATGATGACGCGGGCCGAGGGCGCGCGGGCCGCCGAGACGCTGCTCGACCGGGGTACGGAGCGGCCGGAGGCCATGGTCTTCGCCAACGACCAGATGGCTGTGGGGGCGCTGCGCGCGCTGGAGCGGCGCGGGGTGCGGGTGCCCGAGGACATCGCCGTGACCGGCTTCGACGGGATCCCGCTGAGCCGGATCGTGCGCCCGTCGCTGACGACCGTACGACAGCCGATCCGGCAGCTGGGCGAGCAGGCGGTGGAATTGCTGGTGCAACGCCTGGCCGACCCGAGCCGGGAGCCGGTGTCACTGGAACTGCCCGTCTCCCTGGCCCGCCGGGCGAGCTGCGGCTGCGGCTGATTCGAGGCGCGCAGGTCGCCCGGGCGACCTCGGACGCCCCAGGACGACGGGCGCACACCTCAGAGCCACGCCCCGAAGAACTGTTCGCGCCGCCCGGCGAGCTCGGCACTCTCCTCCGCGAGCCCTTCGTACGCGAAGTGGCCTGCCCGCAGCACCATCAGCTCCCGGGGACCGGGCAGCGCGTTGTGCACGGCGAACTGCCCCGGCGGCGGCACCGCGGGGTCGAACAGCGCCGCGGCGACGAGTGTGGGCAGCTCCAGCGACGCGGCGGCCGTCGCCGCGTCGAAGTACCGCAGCACCTCCGTCACCTCGGGGTGCTCTCGGTGGTGGGCGCGTACCGACTCCCCGCTGCCGGCACAGGGCAGGGTGAGCCGCAGCGGATGGTTGCCGAAGGTGGGGACGGTGAGCTGCGCGGCCCCGAACCGATCGTCCCAGGGCAGCGCGAGGGCTCCGAGTCCGCCGCCGAAGCTCTCCCCGAGATACCCGAGACGACCGGGGCCGGCGAGCTGGGGCAGCAGCTCCTGGAGCGCCGAGGCAGCGCACCACAGGTCGGCCACGCAGTCGCCGATGACATAGGTGTCGCGCGACTCGACACCGTGCAGCACGTGCCCCGCGGCGTCGCCCGGGACGCCGGGCAGCAGACCGCGGGAGCCCATACCGCGCACGCAGGGCAGGATCGCCGCCGACCGGGGCATCGGCAACGGCACGTCGGGCCCGGCCTCCTGGCGGCCTCCGTAGCCGTGCCCGATGACGAATCCGCGCTCCGCCGGGCCTTCGACGGGCAGCGCGAGCCAGCCACCGAGGCGCACGCCGCCCACCGAGGTGAAGGTGACTCCGTGCAGCCGGACCCCGTCGCGCTCCTCCTCGGCCGGACCGGCCTCGGGGGCGGTGTCGACCGCGCGGGCCTCGTCGTGACGCGCCTTCCAGAACGCCGCGAAGTCCTCGGGGGCCGAGGGTGCCGGTATGCGCAGCAGGTCGTCGAGGGTCCGGCCGTAGGCGGGGTCGAACGGGAAGTCGTGCGCGAACGAAGTCATGAGCAGGACAGTAAGACCTCCCGTTCTGCGGATCACGGGGGATTCGCTGCCCCAGGAGCCCTGCAATTCCGTCAAACAAAGCGGAATCGGTCACATCCACTTCAAATCCGCAAACGGCGTGCTTACGGTGCCACGGTCGGACCTCCAGGTGTCGAGCACGTTGCACGAGTGTGACCCAGCACCCTCTTGCGGATTCCCGAACGACTGCCGCAGAGTTATGTATGCGCTTACAGGCAGCGCATACATTCGGATTGCTCAAGGAGGAGCCCTCCATGTCCCGCACCGCCAGAACCGCCTCCGCCGCCATAACCGTGGCACTCGCCCTCGGCGTCTCCGCCTGCGGCAGCTCCGGCGGTGACGACGTCGCCGCGGACGCGAAGCAGACGCTGACCGTCTGGGCCATGGGTGCCGAGGGCGAGAAGCTCGCGGAGGTGGCCGAGGTGTACGAGAAGGCCAACCCCAACGTCACCGTCAAGGTGACCCCGGTCGGCTGGGACGTCGCCCACCAGAAGCTCGTCTCCGCCGCCGCGGCCGGCACCATGCCGGACGTGGCGCAGATGGGCGGCAGCTACATGGGAGAGTTCGCCGAGCTCGGCGTCCTGGAGCCGGTCGACACGAAGACCTTCGACAAGAAGGACTTCTTCCCCGCCGGCTGGGAGCAGGGCGAGGTGGACGGCACCGCGTACGGCGTGCCGTGGTACGTCGACACCCGGGTCCTCTACTACCGCACCGACCTGGCGAAGAAGGCAGGCGTCGACAAGGCGCCCGCCGACTGGCAGGAGATGCGGGACCTGGCGAACGCGTACCAGGAGAAGGCCGGCACCAAGTGGGGCCTTTCCATCCAGCCCAGCGGCCTCGACACGGTGCAGAACTTCTACCCCTTCCTCTACTCCGCCGGCGGCGCGATCCTCGACGACAAGGGCGAGGCCGTCATCGACAGCCCCGAGGCCGTCAGTGCGCTGAAGGAGTACGGCGCGTACTTCGACAAGGGCCTCGCCAACAAGTCGGTGCAGCCGGGCTACGACGTCGTGAAGGACTTCGGCAACGGCCGTGTCCCCATGTTCTTCGGCGGCCCGTGGCACGTGACCCTGCTGAACGAGGGCCAGCCGCAGATCGAGGGCAAGTGGGCGGTGGCTCCCGTCCCGGTGGGCAAGTCCTCCGTGTCCATGGCGGGCGGATCCTCGCTGGTGGTCTCCAAGGACAGTGAGCACAAGGCCGCCGCCGCGGAGTTCATCAAGTACCTCACGGACACCGAGGGCCAGGCCGACTGGTACGAGCGCACGAAGGACCTCCCCGCGAACACCGCGGCCTGGGACTCCGGCAAGCTCGCCGACGACGCGAACCTCCAGGTCTTCAGGAAGCAGATGGACACCGCCAAGTCCTCGCCGTCCACGGCGAAGCTGACGGAGATCACCGACAAGGCCGACCAGGCGATCGCGAAGGTGACGCAGGGCAAGGCTTCCGCCGAGGACGCGCTGAAGACCGCGCAGTCCGAGATCAAAGGCCTCGTGAAGCAGTAGCCATGGGCACCACGACCTCAACGGCCGCGCAGCCGGCCAAGGTGAAGGACGGCCCCGGGGCTCCCCCGCCCGGGGCCGGCCGGGACGCGGCGGGGCGCGGGAAACGCTCGAGGATGGGCGTGCAGAACGCGGCGGGCTGGCTGTTCTCCACCCCCTTCCTCGTCCTGTTCACCGTCTTCATGGCGTTCCCCATCCTCGCCACGCTGCTGATGAGCTTCACGGACTTCGGGCTGCGCAACGTCACACGTCCCTGGGAAGCGAACTTCATCGGCTTCGAGAACTACGTCGAGCTGTTCGGCGACGAGAAGTTCCTCAAGTCGCTCTTCAACACGGCGTACTTCGTCGTGGTGGGCGTCCCGCTGACGATCGCTCTCGGGCTGGTCGTCGCCGTCCTGCTGAACAACGGCATCGACCGGGCCCGGACCTTCTTCCGGGTCGGCTTCTACGCCCCGGTGGTCACCACGATCGTGGCGGTCGCCGTGGTGTGGCGGTTCGTCCTGGACCCGAGTGACGGGCTCGTCGCGGGCCTCTTCTCCGAAGTGGGCCTCACCGCGCCGGACTTCCTCGGTTCCGAGACCCTGGCCATGCCCTCCATGATCGCGATGGCGGTCTGGCGCAACGTGGGTACGGTCATGGTGCTCTTCATCGCGGGTCTGCAGGCCATCCCGACCGAGGTCCGGGAGGCCGCGCGGCTCGACGGCGCCGGGCTGTGGCAGGAGTTCCGGGGCATCACGGTGCCGCTGCTGCGGCCCACGCTGCTCTACGCCACGGTGATCACGACCATCGGCTACCTCAACGTCTTCGAGGAGCCCTTCGTGATGACGCAGGGCGGACCCTCGGACTCCACGCTCACCGTGTCGCTGAACATGTACCGCGAGGGCTTCAACTTCTTCCACATGGGCTACGCGAGCGCCATGGCGTACGTCCTCTTCGTGGTGATCATGGGCATCACGGTGCTGCAGCTCCGACTGCTGAAGGACAACACGAAATGACCGTCGGCGAAGCACCCCGTGCCGTGCGGACGGCGCCCACCGGCAAGTCCCGGAACTCCAGGCGTCCCCTGGTCTACGTCCTGCTCTCGCTGGGCCTGCTGATCATGTCGGCGCCGTTCCTCTGGATGGCTCTCTCGTCGTTCAAGACGACGAGCGAGCTCTCGGCCAGTCCGCCGGTGTGGATCCCCACCGAGTGGACCCTGGACAACTTCCGGGAGCTGCTGGACAAGCTGGATCTGCCGCTCTACTTCATGAACTCCGTGATCGTGGCGGTGCTGGTCACCGTCTCGAACCTGGTGTTCTGCTCGATGCTCGGCTACGCCCTGGCCAAGCTGAGGTTCGTCGGCCGCGACAAGATCTTCGGTGTGGTCCTGGGTGCCCTGATGGTGCCCGGGAACCTGATGCTGCTGCCGCTGTTCGTGCTGATGAGCAAGCTGAAGCTGATCGACTCGTACGCCGGTCTGGTGCTGCCCTTCGCGGCCGGGGCGTTCGGCGTCTTCCTGATGCGGCAGTTCATGCAGTCGATCCCGGACGAGCTGCTGGAAGCGGCCCGGATGGACGGCGCCGGCGAGTGGTACATCTTCTGGCGGATCGTCATGCCGCTGGTGAAGCCCGCCCTCGCGACGCTATCGATCTTCACCTTCCTCGGCTCCTGGAACAACTTCGTCTGGCCGCTGATCGCGACCAACGACCCGGACAAGTACACGCTCCCGGTCGCCCTGGCCACGTTCGCCACCGATCCGAACAAGGCGGGCGGCTCCAACGGCATGCTGATGGCCGGAGCCTTCCTGGTCGTGCTCCCGGTGCTGATCCTCTTCATCGCCCTGCAGCGGCACTTCACCCAGGGCATCGCCACGGCGGGCATGAAGTAGCCCGCCCGGCCGCCCTCCGCACATCCACGAGGCCGCACCCCACCAAGCGGCCGCACCCCTTCACGCACAGGAAAGACATTCCGCGATGACGCACACCCCGGTTCCGTTCCCCGAAGGCTTCCTGTGGGGCGCCTCCACCGCAGCCCACCAGATCGAGGGCAACAACACCGACAGCGACTGGTGGGTCAAGGAGCACTCCACCGGCACCCACATCCAGGAGCCCAGCCTGGACGCCTGCGACAGCTACCACCGCTGGCGCGAGGACATGGACCTGCTGGCGTCCCTCGGCTTCACCGACTACCGCTTCTCGATCGAGTGGGCGCGTATCGAGCCCCTCGAGGGGCAGTTCTCCCGGGCCGAACTTGCCCACTACCGGCGCATGGTCGAGGGCGCGATCGCCCGCGGCCTGCGCCCGATGGTCACCCTGCACCACTTCACCGTGCCGCAGTGGTTCGAGGCACGGGGCGGCTGGACGGCGGACGGAGCCACCGAGCTCTTCGCCCGCTACGTCGCGGCCTGCGCACCGGTGATCTCCGAAGGCGTCAGCCACGTCTGCACGATCAACGAGCCGAACATGATCGCCGTCATGGCCGGTCAGGCGAAGCGCGGCGACATCGGCTTCCCGCCCGCCGGACTGCCCACCCCCGACGACGAGACGACCGAGGCGGTCATCGCCGCGCACCACGCCGCCGTGAAGGAGGTCCGGGCGCTCGACGCCGGGATCCAGGTCGGCTGGACCATCGCCAACCAGGTCTACCAGGCACGCCCGGGCGCCGAGGACGTCACCGCCGCCTACCGCGGGCCGCGCGAGGACGTCTTCATCGAGGCCGCACGCGGCGACGACTGGATCGGCGTGCAGTCCTACACCCGTACGGAGATCGGCCCCGACGGCCCGATCCCCGCGTCCGGTGACGTCGAGCGGACGCTGACGCAGTGGGAGTACTACCCGGCCGCCGTGGGGCACGCCCTGCGCCACACCGCCGAGGTCATCGGCGCCGACATGCCGCTGATCGTCACGGAGAACGGCATCGCCACCTCCGACGACACCCGCCGCGTCGACTACTACGCGGGCGCGCTGAACGAGGTCGCCTCCGCGATCGAGGACGGGCTGAACGTCCAGGGCTACCTGGCCTGGAGCGCCCTGGACAACTACGAGTGGGGTTCCTTCACGCCGACCTTCGGTCTGATCGGCGTGAACTGGGAGACGTTCGAGCGGACCGCCCGCCCCTCCGCCGAGTGGCTGGGCTCCCTCGGCCGCTCCCGCGAGCTGCCCCGCACCGCCGGCTGAGACCGGCCCCGGAACAGGGACCGCCTGGCGGCTCCCTCCGGTACGGGAGCCGTCGCCACCTGACCGGCGGCGGCTCCCGTGCCGTCATGCCCGGACGCTCCCGGGCATGGCCAACGTGGCAGTCGATGACACTCCTTTGAGAGGTTTCCGATGGACCGTCGCACATTTCTCACCGCTGCCGGGACCGGGGCCGCCGCCCTGTCCCTCGGAGCCCTCGCCGCTCCCCACGCCACCGCCGCACCGGCGGGCCGCTCCGACTCCGAGCAGCTACTGGCCTGGTTCCGTGACACGTACCGCTCGATCGAGGCGATGACGACCGGCTTCGGTCTCACCGCCGACAAGATCGACGTCAGCGGTGCCGAACCCGTCGTCTCCCGCCAGACCTCGCCCACCAACATCGGCTGCGGCCTCTGGTCCGCGGTGGCCGCCGCGGGGCTCGGCGTGACCGGCGAGGCCGCGATGCTCCGCACGCTGGAGCGGACCGTGTCCGCCGTCGAGAAGCTGGAACGCCACCACGGCTTCTGGCTCAACTGGTACGACGCCCACGACGGGTCCGTACTGACCGAGTGGCCCGGCACCGGGGACCCGGTCCGCCCGTTCCTCTCCTCGGTGGACAACGCCTGGCTGGTCACCGGGCTGCGGATCGCCGCCGACGCCGCGCCGTCGCTCCGCCCCCGCATCGAGCGGATCCTCTCGGCCGCCGACTGGTCGTACTACTACACGCCGTACGACCCGTCCGACCCCGTGGCCGGCCCCGGACAGCTGCGCGGCGGCTTCTGGACCGACACGGAGGAACCCACCGCCCACCATTACGGCGCCCTCAACACCGAGCCCCGGATGGCCAGTTACCTGGGCATCGCGGACGGCTCGCTGCCCACCGAGCACTACTGGCACCTGCTGCGCACGATGCTCCCCGAGCACGAGCAGGAGCAGCACCCGCAGGGCGCGTACGCCGTGATGGACGGTGTACGCGTCTGGCAGGGGCACTACACCCACGGCGGGCGGAAGATCGTCCCCACCTGGGGCGGCTCGATGTTCGAGGCACTGATGGTGCCGCTGTTCGTCCCCGAGCCCGAGTGGTCACCGAGGTCCTGGGGCCGCAACCACCAGCGCTACGTCCGCAGCCAGATCGAGCACGGGCTGCGGGAGGCGGAGTACGGGTACTGGGGCTTCTCCCCCGCGAACATCCCCGAGGGCGGCTACCAGGAGTACGGCGTCGACGCCCTCGGCATGCAGGTCGACGGCTACGCCTCCAACACCGACCGCACGTACACCACGGACGGCGCGCCGCTGCCGGACCCGTCGGCCTTCACCCATGGCGTGGTCACCCCGCACGCCTCCTTCCTCGCGCTGCCGTACGCCCGCCGGGAGGCGCTGGCCAACCTCCGGGCCCTGGACCGCGACTTCGGCGCGTACCACGAGGGCTACGGCTTCCGGGACTCGGTCGACGTCGGCACCGGGCGCGTCAGCGACTTCATGCTGGCACTCGACCAGGGCATGATCGCCGCGGCGCTGGCTCAGGCCCTGAGGCCCGGCCTGCTGCAGCGGCCGTTCCGGACGGGCGGCTTCCGCTCGCGGGTGCGCCCGTTGCTCGCCGGAGAACGCTTCAGCATCTGAGCTGCCGGAGGGCTGCGCCGGACCGGCCCGGGGCGGCCCTCGCCCGGCCCGGCGCGGACCCACCCGGCTCGGTGGCGGCCTGCCGCCGACCGGCATGGAACGCGCCGGGTCGCGGGCAGCAGTGGGCGGACATAGCCTCCCAAATGTGACGCCGCCTGCGAGCCGCACCGGGATGTCCCGGCTTTCCATACCCGGCAGGATCCTCTTCGCCGCCCTGACAGCGGTGCTCTGGATGACCCTGCCGGGCGCCCCGGACGCCCGCGCCGAGGACCCCGTCACCCTTTCCCGTGAGGGGCAGATCACCGACAAGGTGGGGGCGCTGGGCGACCGCGAGCCACAGGTCGAAGCCTCTCTCGACCACCTGTTCGAAGAGCAGCGGGTGCAGCTGTTCGTGGCGTACGTCCGTGACTTCTCCGGCCGCGACGCCCAGACCTGGACCGACGAGACCGCGAACCGCAACGGCCTCGGCCAGGAGGACGTGCTGCTGGCCGTGGCCACGCACGACCGGCAGTACGCCTACTCCGTCGACCAGGGGTCGCGCCTCACCGACGGACAGCTCCAGGACGTGGCGAACACGGCGATCGAGCCGGCTCTCCGGCAGAACGACTGGGCGGGAGCCGCGATCGGCGCCGCCGACGGCTATGCCGCGGTGCTCGCCGGTGACCCCGTCACGGCCCCCGCCATCACCCCGGGCGCCGCGGACCCCGGGAGCGGCGCCGGCACCGGCGCCTCGGCGAACCTGATCGTGCCCTTGGCAGTGCTCGTCGTCGCGGGGGCGGCCGCCGCCTTCGCCTTCAGCCGCCGCAGGCGGCGCGCGAGGACCCGGACGACTCCGGCTGCGGCGGGCGGCTGGGGCAGCGAGGCCGGAGCGGCCGAGCCACCGGTCCCGCTGCCGGAACTCGACGCGCGGGCGAAGGGGGATCTGGTCGACACGGACGACGCCGTGCGCACCAGCGAGGAGGAACTGGGCTTCGCCACGGCCCAGTTCGGTGAGGAGGCCGCGGCTCCGTTCGCCGAGGCCGTCCAGCACGCCAAGACCGAGCTGACCGCTGCCTTCCGGCTGAGGCAGCAGCTGGACGACGCCGTCCCCGAGGACGACGCGACGCGGCGCCGCATGCTCGACGAGATCATCAGCCGCTGCACGGACGCCAACGGACGCCTGGACGCCATGTCCGAGGACTTCGACCGGCTGCGCGCCCTCGAACAGACCGCCCCTCAGGCCGTGACCACCGCCGAGACCACGTCCCGCGATCTGGTCGCACGCGTCTCCGCCTCGGAGACGGCCCTCGGCGCGATGCGGGACCGGTACGCCGAGTCGGCGGCAGCTCCCGCGGCCGAGGACATCGAACAGGCCAAGGACCGGCTGGCCTTCACCGCCTCCGCCCTCGACCAGGCGCGTCAGGCCGTGGACGGCGGCGACAACGCCCGGGCCGCGGTGTACGTGCGGGCGGCCGAAGGAGCGATCAAGCAGGTGTCCACCCTTGTGGAGGGGGTCGACCGGCGGGCCGGAGAACTGGCCGAGGCCGCGGACAGGCTGCCGGGCGCGCTCACCGAGACGGAGACGGACCTGGCCGACGCCAGAGGTCTGCTCGACGGCACTCCGGAGGGGGTGCCGACAGCGGATCTCCGTGGCCGGGTGGCCCGTGCCGAGGCCGTGGTCGGCGACGTGAGGGGCGAGCTCGCCTCCGGCCCGTACGACCCCGTCGACGCGCTGCGCAGGGTGGAGGAGGCCGACGCGGCGCTGGACGAGGCGCTGGCCGGAGCCCGTGAGCAGGAGCAGGGCGGCCGACGGGCGCGCTCGCTGCTCGACCAGGCGATGCTCACCGCCCGGGCGGCCATCGGCGCGGCGGCGGACTACATCACCACCAACCGCGGTGCGGTCGGCAGCCAGGCACGCACCCGGCTCGCGGAGGCCCAGCGGCGGTGGGAGAGGGCCGGCGAGCTGTCGGCGGGGAACGACCCCCAGGGCGCCCTGGCCGAGGCGCAGCAGGCGGACGCGCTGGCCGCGCAGGCGCGGAGCCTGGCCGAGCAGGACGTACGCGGCTATCGCGACCGGAACGGCTTCGGCGGTCCGCGCGGCGGGGGCGGGGCGGGCGGCGCCGTGCTGGGCGGCATCATCCTCGGCGGACTGCTCGGCGGCGGGCGGGGCGGAGGGCTGGGGGGAGGAGGGTTCGGCGGCGGATTCGGCGGCTCGGGGGGCGGTTTCGGTGGCGGTCCGGGCAGCTTCGGCGGCGGCGGGACCCGTGGCCGACGGGGCGGCGGAGGCCGTTTCTGACGCCGGCACGGGCGCACCGCGCAGGACACCGGCATGCGTACGACGATTTCGCACAAGGAGAGGTGCCATGACCAAGCAGACCATTCTCGGCCGCGTCACTCAGCTGGCGCGGGCCAACATCAACGCCCTGATCGACCAGGCGGAGGATCCGCAGAAGATGCTGGACCAGCTGATCCGCGACTACACCGCCAACATCGCGGAGGCCGAACAGGCGGTGGCCGCCACCATCGGCAACCTCCGGCTGCTGGAGGAGGACCACCGGGAGGATGTCGACGCGGCCAGGGAGTGGGGCCAGAAGGCGCTCGCCGCCAGCAGGAAGGCCGACGAGCTGCGGGCCGGGGGGTCGGGCGTGGACGCCGACAAGTTCGACAACCTCGCCAAGGTGGCGCTGGGGCGGCAGCTCCAGTCGGAACAGGAGGCGAAGACGGCCGAGCCGACCATCGCCTCCCAGACGGTGGTGGTGGACAAGCTGAAGTCGGGCCTGGACCAGATGAAGAACAAGCTGACCCAGCTGAAGTCCAAGCGCGACGAACTGGTCGCGCGTGCCGCGTCCGCGCAGGCGCAGAACCGGATGATGGACGCCGTCAAGAGCATCGACGTCATGGACCCGACGAGCGAGCTCGGCCGCTTCGAGGACAAGGTGCGGCGCGAGGAGGCGAAGGCGGTGGGCAAGCAGGAACTCGCCGCGTCGTCCCTGGACGCCCAGTTCGAGCAGCTGGACAGCCTCGGGGACAGCGCGGAGATCGAGACCCGGCTCGCCGCCCTGAAGTCCGCCTCGTGACCGGAGGACGCCCCGGGAGGGGCCGGTGCCTCTTCCGTACGTCCCGTCAGTACATGCTCAGCAACTGCTCCACGGAGAGTTCGGGGGCCGGCTCTCCGTCGGGCAGCGCCAGCTCGAACCACACCGTCTTGCCCCGCGGGGTGCGCCGCGAACCCCAGGCCGCGCTGAGCAGCCCCACGAGCTGCAGCCCGCGGCCGCCCTCGTCGGTGTCGCGTGCGCGCCGGCGCCGTGGCTGGACGAGCCCCGCGTCCCACACCTCGCAGACGAGCGTGCGGTCGCGGAGCAGCCTGAGCCTGATCTCACCCTCGCCGTAGCGCAGGGCGTTGGTGACGAGTTCGCTGACCAGCAGCTCGGTGGTGTCCACCAGGTCGTCCAGGTCCCAGGCGGTGAGCTGCGCGCGGGCCAGCTCACGGGCGCGGCCGACCGAACGGAGCTCACGCGGAAGCCGCCAGTCGCCCACCGCGTCCGGGGCGAGACCTTGGATACGGGCCATCAGCAGGGCGATGTCGTCCTCGCCGTGCCGGGTGTCGAGGCTCGTCAGCACGTGGTCGCAGACCTCTTCGAGCTGCTGCGACGGTTCGGTGAGGGCCTGCCGGAAGGCCTCGAGGCCCTCGTCGAGCGGATGGTCGCGGGACTCGACGAGCCCGTCGGTGTAGAGGGAGAGGAGGGAGCCCTCCTTGAGCTCCACCTCGACCTCCTCGAAGGGCTCGCCGCCGACGCCGAGCGGCATGCCCGGCGGTACGTCGAGCAGCAGGGCGGGCTCGCCCGGCTCGGCCACCACAGGGGGGAGGTGGCCGGCGTTGGCGAAGGTGCACCGCCGGGTGACCGGGTCGTAGACCGCGTAGACGCAGGTCGCCAGATAGACCTCGGAGAGGTCGGCCTCGCGTGACTTGTGGGCGGCCCGCGAGGGCCACTGGGCGCCGCCGCCCGCGCCGAAGCCGCCGCTCCGCTCGCCGCCGCCCGGGGTACCGAGGCCCCGGGCGACCTCGTCCAGGGCGGAGAGCACCTCGGCGGGTTCCAGGTCCAGGAGTGCCAGCGTGCGTACGGCGGTGCGCAGCTCACCCATGGCGACGGCGGCCCGCAGTCCACGGCCCATCACATCGCCGACGACCAGGGCCGTGCGGTGACCGGGGAGTTCGATCACGTCGAACCAGTCGCCGCCGACCTCGGTGGCCGTGTTGCCCGGAAGGTAGCGACAGGCGATGTCCAGGCCCGCCGCCTCCGGGTCGCCCGGGGGGAGCAGACTGCGCTGGAGGATGAGCGCCCGCTCGTGCTCCCGGCGGTAGAGGCGTGCGTTGTCGATGCAGACGGCGGCGCGTGCCGCGAGCTCGGTGGCCAGGCCCCGGTCCCGCTCGCCGAAGGGCTCGCTGCCCTTGGTGCGGGAGAACTGGACGAGGCCGACGACGACGTCGTGCGCGACCATCGGCACGGCGAGGGTCGAGTGGACGAAGCCGCGTTCGTCGCCGGGCACGTCCTCGACGCGGCCGGTGCGCAGGGCGACGGCACAGGGCGAGTGGAACGGGTAGCGGTGCACCGAGCCGAGCGCGGGTGGCCCCGTGTCCCCGTCCGCCTCCCCGCCGGTCCGGGCGCCCGGGATGACTCCCGGGAGGGCGTCGGACACGGCGCTGGCGTGGGCCACCCGGCGCAGCTCCGCCGTGCCGCTGCCGGATTCCTGGTGGTGCCTGCCCCAGCTGCCGGGCGAGGCCTCCTCGCCGGTGAGCAGTCCTTGGAACAGGTCGACGGAGGCGAGGTCGCAGAAGCCGGGCACGGCGACGTCGAGCAGTTCCCGGGCGGTGGTCTCCAGGTCGAGGCTGTTGCCGATGCGCGCGCTGGCCTCGTTGAGCAGGGCGAGATTACGGCGGGCACTGGCCGCCTCCCGGGCGGCGATGTGCCGCTGCGTGACGTCGGTGGCGAGTCCCGCGATGCCGATGGGGCGCCCGGAGCCGCTGTGCACCCGGTAGAGATTCATGGACCAGTGACGGCGGCCCATGGAGCCGGGCGGTGTACCGACGAGCTGGAGGTCGGTGACCGCGTCGCCGGTTTCCAGGACGCGCTGAAGCGTGCTGGAGAGCCGTTCGGCCTCAGGGCGGCCCAGATAGTCGTCCACCGTGCGGCCGCGGTGGTCGTCGGCCTCGCCCCCGAAGACGGTGGCGAACCGCTTGTTGGCCCGTACGACGGTGAAGTCGGTACCGAAGAGGACGAAACCGAAGGGAGATTGACCGAAAATCGCCTGCGAGGCGGCCAGGTCCGTCTCTATGCGCCGTAGCGCTCTGACGTCGACGACTATGCAGAGCGCGGCGCGCTGACCGGTCTCCGTCTCGGTCGGCATGACGTAGATCTCGGCAAGCCCGCGGACCGTGTCCTCGCCCGGGATCCGGAACGGGACGAGGCCCGTCCACTCCTTGCCGTCCAGGATCTCGCCGACCCGCCTGTGGGCATCCGGGCGCAGCTCGGCGGGCATGAAGGCCTCGACCGGGTCCTTGCCCACCACCTCTTCGGATGCCATGCCGAAGAGACCCGCGGCCCGCCGGCTCCACTGCTCGATCAGGCCGTCGGGCCCGATCGAGAACGATGCGACCCTGATGTAGTCATAGATCGAGCCAGGCGGGCTGCTCTGCCACATGACGTCGCCCGCCGTCCCAGGTATCTCGCTCACGCGACCGTCCCCTCCAGCTCACACACCGGACCGGTCCTGCCCGCAGTATTCAGCACTACGGGCCTCACCGGCACGGCGTTCACGATCACAGCACGGTCTCAGTCCCTTTCAGCCAGGTTCTGCCCGACCTCCGGTGATCGCTGTGCGTCCCTCCCCACTCCTAACCAGGCAGAGCGAGCTCGAACCACACGGTCTTGCCACCATTTCCGCGCCGGGTCCCCCAGCGGCGCGCGGAACCAGCCACGAGCTGCAGTCCACGACCGCCCTCGTCCTCGGGCCCGGCAGTACGTTCGGTGGGCGGATCCGGAACCGGATCGGAGACTTCCACCAGCAGGCCCTGCCCATCGGCCCTGCCCCCGGAGCCGCCGCCATCGGGATGCGGGCGCACGAGCCGGACGCCGATGGGGCCGGAGGCGTGGCGCAGGGAATTGGTCACCAGTTCGCTGACGAGCAGGACGGCGACGTCACCCACCGCCGCGTCGAACCCCCAGTAGTGCAATGCGTCACGGACCGCGTGCCTGGCGCTGCGCACGGAACCCGGCGACGCCGGAAAGCTCCACTCGGCGCAATCGCCGTCGGTATCGGTCACTCCGATCACTTCCCAGGGCCGACAGCGGGGACGCACCCTGTTCAGAGGGCCTAATCGGCACATACCCCTTATTCAGCGCAACTTATCGCAGAAGGTGACGCATGGTGCGTACGGGTGCATGTGCCCCTGCCGGACCGGTGCACGGCAATCGGCGCGCATCAGTCCCGCGAGGCTTCCCGCAGACGGCGTACGGCTTCGTCCACGGCGGGGCGGTCCTGGTCCAGCCAGTCGACGGTGTCCGCCTCCCCGGGGGCCAGCCAGCGCAGCTCGTCGTGGTCCTCCAGCGGGCTGGGCTCACCCGACAGCAGCCGGACCGTCCACACCCGGAGCACATAGCCGGGCTTCAGCGGCCACTCCCCCGGGATGCGCTCCAGAGGCTCCGCCTCGACGCCGAGCTCCTCCCGGAGCTCCCGCACGAGCGCCTGCTCGCCGCTCTCTCCCGGCTCCAGCTTGCCGCCCGGCAGCTCCCAGCGCCCGGCGAGCTCCGGCGGGGCGCTGCGGCGGGCGGCCAGGAGCCGCCCGCCGTCACAGACGGCCCCGGCCACCACCACGGAATCACTCATGGGCGGGAGCGTAGCCGGTGGTCCCACCCCCGCCGGGCCCTCCCTACGGGCGTGCGCTCCGGCTCGTTCGCTCCACCCAGTAGAGCTGCTTGTGTCCGTGACGGTCCAGGCCGTCCGCGATCTTCTGTGCCTCGTCCTGCGTCGCATAGCGCCCGACGCGATACCTGTTGCCGTTGTCGTCCTGTCTGATCACCAGCCAGGGGAGCACGGCACCGCTGTCCGTCATGGCGTTCCTCCCCAGCATCCCGCCCCTCTCCCCACTGCTGTGCACGTCTCTAAGGATCCCCAGGAAACCGCAGTACGCATATGCCCGAGCGTACGCCTGACCTTTACTCAGCGGATGCGTGTTTACACAAAGAGACACGCATCCGGCCACACCAAAGGGGGCGCACTCTCCCGAATGCGCCCCTCTTGCGTCCGCTCTCGACAGCTCTCCCGTCAGCCCGCCGGGGTCCGCACGACGGGCATCGGCATCAGCACCGGGCCTGCCCCGGGCTCCTTGCGGCAGACGTCCCCGCACTCCGCGTCCAGTGAGCAGCACAGGGAACAGATCGGCCCCGACCGGACCGGACAGTCCGCGATGTCGGGCAGTTCGTAGGCGGTCTCGCACACCGCGCAGGTGTGCGTGGCGGTGATGTCGGCGATCTCGACGTCCGGGCCGTTCACCGGGTTCGGCCGGGCCAGGTAGTACTTCCCCTTCGTCAGCCAGGCGATCGACGGGCAGAGGATCAGGGAGAGCCCGGCCGCGATGAAGGTGGAGAACGCCTCGGCGTACCTGCCGAACAGCCCGAAGAAGGCGAGGATCGAGACGGTCGACGCGATCACCATCGCCCCGAAACCGGCCGGATTGACGGCGTAGAGGTAGGCGCGCTTGAACTCGATGTAGCGGGGGCTCAGCCCGATCCGCTTGTTGATGACCAGGTCGGCGGCGACGGCCGCGATCCAGGCGATGCCCACGTTGGAGTAGAAGCCCAGCAGCTTGTTCAGGGCCGCGAACATGTTCATCTCCATCAGCGTCAGCGCGATGACGAGGTTGAGGAAGATGTACCAGACCCGGCCCGGGTGCCTGTGTGTGATCCGGGAGAAGAAGTTCGACCAGGACAGCGAACCGCTGTAGGCGTTGGTCACATTGATCTTGACCTGGGAGACGATCACGAAGACGGCCGCGGCCGGAAGCGCGAACGAGCCGAGCCAGGGCTTCAGGGCCTCGATCTGCGGCGCGATCGGCTCCAGCGCGTGCGTCCTGCCGACCGCCTCCAGCGCGACGAAGGCGAGGAAGGCGCCCCCGAGCTGCTTCGCGGCCCCGATGACGACCCAGCCGGGACCCGCGGCGAGAACGGCGAGATTCCACCGCCGCTTGTTGCCCTCGGTCCTGGCCGGCATGAAGCGCAGATAGTCGGCCTGTTCACCGATCTGGGCGATGAGCGAGAGCGCGACGCCCGTACCGAGCCCGAAGGCGATCCAGGAGAAGCCCGGCGCGGCCCCCTCCGTGCCCGTGAAGGAGCTGAACGCTCCCCAGGAGCCGGGGGATTCGACGGCGAGCACCACGAAGGGCAGCACCATGCCGATGATCCAGACCGGCTGGGTCCAGGCCTGCACCTTGGCCAGCGCGCCCATGCCCCGGAACACGATCGGGATGACGATCAGCGTGGTGACCAGATAGCCGGCCTCGACGGGGAGTCCGACGGCCTGGTGCATGGCCTGCGCCATGATCGAGCCTTCGAGCGCGAAGAAGATGAAGGTGAAGGACGCGTAGATCAGCGAGGTCAGCGTCGACCCGAAGTATCCGAAGCCCGCCCCTCGGGTGACCAGGTCCATGTCCAGGCCGTACTTCGCGCACGCCCGGGCGATCGGGATGCCGGTGAGGAAGATGATCGCCGCCGCGGCCAGGATCGAGGCGAGCCCACTGGTGAATCCGTAGGTGAAGACGATCGACGCACCGATCGCGAAGTCCGCCAGGTACGCGATGCCCCCGAGCGCCGTCCCCGCGACCATCGAGGGCGACCAGCGCCGGAAGGAGTGCGGCGCGTAGCGGAGGGAATAGTCCTCGCGGCTCTCGTCGGCCGCGAGCTTGGCATAGCTGCGTCGGGGCGCCCGGGGGCCTTCCTGCGGCTCCTGTTGCGGCGCTTCGCCCGTCGCGGGCGTTGCGATGTCCGTCATGACTTCCCGTTCGTCGGTCCGGTGTGCGGTGACGAACGGGAAGTTAGGACTTGGACATGACAACTTGTTACGGCGGACGGTTGCCCGCCGGTTACGTACGGCGCGCGACTGTTAACTCCGCATCACAGGGGGCGGACAAGCCGTCGCTCCCAGCGGTCACCACAGCCGTCCCACCTGTCACCCCGGGCGCTCCGGCGGTCACTTGACCGGCAGATGGTAGGCAATCCGGTAGCGGTCGGCGGGGACGACCACATCGGCCGTCTCCACCGCCAGCCCCGACGCGTAGTACGTCCGCCCGATCACCATCACCACATGACCCGGCACACCGCCGAGCGCCAGGAGCTCCTCCGCCAGCCCGGGGCGCGCGCCGACCTCCTCCGCCACGTTGTCCACGACGAGGTCGATCGCCGCCATGCGGTCGACGACACCGCAGCCGCCCAGCGGGCCCTCCTCGGGCAGCATCACCGGGGTGCGCCCCGTGACGGCCAGGGGCTCCCAGGACGTGGACAGCATCATCGGCTCACCCGCCTCCCGGAAGATGTACCTCGTGCGCATCACCCGGTCGCCCGGCTCGATCCCGAGCCGCTCGGCGATCTCGACGCTCGCCCCCTCCTGCTCGCTGCGGGACTCCCAGGTCCCCCGCACCCCTTCCGCCGTCTGCTCCTGACGGAACGGACTGGCTCCCGCTCCCGGCCGGTAGCCGGAGCGGGCGATCCGGCGGGGAACCGGACGCGCGCGCACATACGTACCCGAGCCCGACCGCCCCTCGACGAGCCCTTCGGCCATCAGCACCTTGCGCGCCTCCAGCGCCACGGTGTCCGAGACCCCGTACTCCTCACGGATGCGGGCCTGCGACGGCAGGCGGGTATGGGGCGGCAGCGCGCCGTTGACGATCTTCTCCCTGAGATCGCTCGCCACGCGCAGATAGGCGGGCTGCTCACCGAAAGGCACAGGCCACTCCCAACAGGTTGACAGACAGCAACAGCGTCGCAACCGTCGGTTGAGTACCGCAAGCACGGGCCAGAGTTTCACTCGAAGTGATGATTCCCCGCCCACCAGCGCATACCTGACCCAGGCGCGCCCCAGGTACGCCCCGGACCCTTGACCCTTTTTGGTCCAGACCAATACCTTCCTGTGCACAGCACGGCTCCCGCTGCCCCGCAGCACCCGGAACACACTCCGGGCCCGCTCCCGGAACCCATCCCGGACCACGCACAGGAACGAGCCCCATGCGCCGAAGAACCCTGACCGGACTGACCACCGCCGCCTGCGCCCTGACCCTGCTGGCCGGCCTCGCCCCCGCCGCCACCGCGGACGGAGCGGGCCACGACCGCGGTACGGGCCACCACGACCGCGCGTACCGAACCGTCGGCTACTTCACCCAATGGGGCGTCTACGGACGCGACTTCCAGGTCAAGGACCTGGACACCAGCGGCTCCGCGGCCAAGCTCACCCACATCAACTACGCCTTCGGCAACGTCAGCGCCGAAGGCCGGTGCTTCACGGGCAACGTTCCCGGCGAGGCCGACGCCTGGGCGGACTACGCCCGTCCGCTGGACGCCGCCGGATCGGTCGACGGCGTCGCCGACACCGGCACGCAGCCCCTCGCGGGCAACTTCAACCAACTGCGCGAGCTCAAGGCCGAGCATCCCGGCCTCAAGGTGATGATCTCCCTGGGCGGCTGGAGCTGGTCCACCCACTTCTCGGACGCGGCCCGCACCGCCGCCTCACGCAAGGCGCTCGTCTCGTCGTGCATCGACCTGTACATCAAGGGCAACCTGCCCCAGGACGGCGCGCGCGGGGGCGACGGAGCCGCAGCCGGCCTCTTCGACGGCATCGACCTCGACTGGGAGTGGCCCGGCTCCGCCGGCGACACGGACACGGTGTACCGCCCCGAGGACAAGCGGAACTTCACGGCCCTGGTGCACGAGTTCCGTACCCAGCTCGACGCCTACGCGAAGAGCAGCCGGAAAGGGAAGGCGAAGCCGAAGCACTACGAGCTGTCCGCCTTCGTCCCCACCGCGCCCGCCAAGATCGATGCGGGCTTCGACGTGCCCCGGATCATGCGGGACTTCGACTTCGTGAACCTTCAGGGCTACGACTTCCACGTCTCCGGCGAGACGACGACCGCCCAGCAGTCCGCGCTGTACGCCAAGGGCGACTTCAGCGTCGACCAGACGGTCCGTGACTGGACCGGGCGCGGCGCCCCGGCCCGCAAGCTGGTGATGGGCATGCCGTTCTACGGCCAGGGCTGGACCGGCGTCACCGGGGGCGGCGACGGGCTCGGCCGGCCGGCGACGGCGCCCGCGCCCGCGACGTACGCCGCGGGCTACGAGGACTACAAGGCGCTCAGGAAACTGGCCGACTCCGGGCAGTACACCGTGCACCGCGACACCCGCAACGGCCACGCCTGGCTGTTCGACGGCACGACCCTGTGGACGTACGACGATCCGCAGGTGCTGCGCGCCAAGACCTCGTACATCCGCGACCGCGGTCTGGGCGGGGCGATGTTCTGGTCTCTGGACGGCGACACGGACGACGGCGAGCTGATGTCCGCGGTCGACCGCGGGCTGCGCCGACGCTAGAACGCCGGTGGGGCCGCGCGGGGCAGCCGCCTCGCGCGGTCACCGCCGGGACCGGATCGCGGGCAGGACAGGGAAATGGATCCGACCCGTTGAGGCCGTGTCCCCACCGGCCGCCCGCGTGCGGCCCTCAGGACGGGCCTCGTGCCGTAGGGAGTGTCAGCCCGTCCAGTACGTGTCGTGCTTGATGAAGAACTCCGCCCGCTCCTTCTCCGGCCAGTCGGAGACCTGCCCCACCTTCTCGAAGTACTCCTCGCGGGGCGCCCCTGGCGTGAAGAGCAGCAGCATCGAAGCGGGTTCGTCCGAGTCGTTGCGGAAGGCGTGCAGGCCGCCCTGGGGCACATACAGGAAGTCACCGGCCGTGGTGTCGGTCCATCGCTCGCCGTTGTAGATCCGCACCGTCCCTTCGAGAATGAAGAACGACTCGGAGATCGACCGGTGGAAGTGCTCTGCCGGCCCGCCCGCCCTGGGGCCCATGTTGATCCGGTACAGCCCGAATTCGCCGTGCGTCGATTCCGTCGTGGCCAGGTAGTGGGTGCTGCCGCCGGTTCGTGTCAGCAGATTCGGGGTGGTGTCGGCCGGACGGTACTGCGCGTTGATCTCGCCCGCACCGTCCGTGTAGACGGGTTCCGGATACGACATGCCGCTCTCCTGCCTCCGGTCCTGGACCGGCCCGCTCGTCCCGCGCGCCGGAACCGCGCCGGCAGCGTGGCGTTCCCTACCTTCGTACGGTGAGCCTCAAGCGCATCTCTCTCCTCGCGCCCCTGATCGCGGGCGCGCTGACCGCCCCTCCGCCACCGCTCTCGTACGCCGCCGGACCCGCCCCGGCCCCCGTGTGCGGCAAAACCGGCACTCCCTCCGACGCCTCGTGGGCACCGACGTCCACCACCTTCGGCGAGGCCCAGGGATACGACCCCTATGTCGGCAACGGCTACCTGGGCCACCGGGTGCCCGCCACCGGCGCCGGATACGCCGCCACGGGCGAGAAGACGGGCTGGCCCCTCTACACCCCACGGTACGACGGGGCTTTCGTCTCCGGGCTGTACGCCCGGGACAAGGGCCTGGCCGAGGGCCGTGAGGTGATCGCCGCGCTGCCGTCCTGGACCACGCTCGACGTGCGCGTCGGCTCCGAGACGTACGGCTCCGCGACCCCCGCCGGCCGAATCTCCCGCTACCGCCAGACCCTCCACCTGCGCTGCGGCGTCGTGGTCACCTCCCTGCGGTGGACCACGGCCGACGGCCGCGCTACCGACCTGACCTACGAGGTGCTGGCCGACCGCTCCGACGTGCACACCGGCGCCGTACGCCTGCGGATGACGCCGCACTGGAGCGGCACCGCGACGGTGACGGGCCGGCTGGACGAGCGGGGGGCGCGCCGGGTCACGGTCGCCGGCGACGGCACCTTCCGCACGCTCGGCACCGGCACGGAGGGGGCGATCGCCCAGCGGGGCACCGACGGCGCCCGCACCACCCGGGTCAGGGCCGGCCGCTCGTACACCTTCGAGAAGTACGTGGGCGTCGACACCTCTCTCACCTCCCGGACCCCGCTCTCCTCCGCCACGGCGGCGGCGGAGCGCGCGGCACGGCGCGGCTGGGCCGGGGTCCTCGCCGGCAACACCGCGGCCTGGCGTCAGGCCTGGGCGTCCGACGTCAGGGCGCCGGGCAGCCCGGACCTGCAGGCCTGGCTGCGGGCAGCGCAGTACGGCCTGCTCGCCAACACCCGGCCCGGCTCGTCGGACAGCATCGCCCCGGCAGGGCTGACCAGCGACAACTACGCGGGCATGGTGTTCTGGGACGCCGAGACCTGGATGTATCCGGGGCTGCTCGCCACCCGCCCCGAGCTGGCCCGCTCGGTCGTCGAGTACCGCTACCGCACCCGGGACGCCGCCCGCGCGAACGCCGAGAAGCTGGGCTACGCGGGGCTGTTCTTCCCCTGGACGAGCGCGAGCAAGGGGCGCCTGGACTCCGAGTGCCAGAGCTGGGACCCGCCGCACTGCCTCACCCAGAACCACCTCCAGGGCGACGTCGCGCTCGCCGTCTGGCAGTACTACCTGGCCACCGGCGACCGTGCCTGGCTCGCCGACCGGGGCTGGCCGCTGCTGAAGGGGATCGCCGACTTCTGGCAGTCGCGCGCCACTGCGAATTCCGACGGCAGCTACTCGGTGGAGAACGTCGCGGGCCCCGACGAGTACAGCAACGGTGTCACGGACGGCGTCTTCACCAACGCGGTCGCCGCCACCGCCCTGCGCGACGCCACCCGCGCCGCCGCGGTCCTCGGGCACCCGGCACCCGCCGGCTGGACCCGGGTCGCCGACGGGCTGCGCATCCCGTACGACGCCGAGCGGAAGCTGTTCCTCCAGTACGCCGGCTACAACGGCTCGACCATCAAGCAGGCCGACACGGTTCTGCTGGTCTACCCGCTGGAGTGGCCGATGGCAGAGGGCGCCGCCGCTGCGACTCTCGACTACTACGCCGCCCGCACCGACCCGGACGGCCCCGCGATGACCGACTCGGTGCACGCGATCGACGCCGCCACGATCGGGGAGCCGGGCTGCGCCACGTACACCTACCTCCAGCGCGCCGCACGCCCGTTCGTCCGTGGTCCGTACAACCTCTTCTCCGAGGCGCGGGGTGAGAAGTCCGGCGCCCAGGACCCGCTCTCGGGCTTCCCCGCCGAGGACTTCCTCACCGGGAAGGGCGGCTTCCTCCAGGTCTTCACACACGGTCTGACCGGACTCAGGCTGCGCGAGGACGGCGTACGCCTCGACCCGCTCCTGCCCCCGCAGCTCCGCGAGGGCGTGGAGCTGACGGGGCTGCGCTACCGGGGCCGTACGTACGACGTCGCCGTCGGCCCCCGGACGACAACGGTCCGGCTCACGGACGGGGCACCGTTCACCGTCCACACCCCGGCGGGCCCGCGCCGCCTCTCCGGCACCCTCACGCTCCCCACCCGCCGCCCCGACCTCACCCCGACGTCCGACGCGGCCCGCTGCCGCCCTGCGACGGCCACCTCCGAAGCCCCCGGTCTCTATGCCGAGGCGGCGGTGGACGGCAGCCGGTCGACCTCGTGGTCACCGGACGGAGCGACGGGCACGCTGACGGTGGCCCTGCGCCACGTGACCCGGATCGCCTCGCTCACGCCTCGCTGGACGGACATCGCCCCGGCCTCCCACACCCTGGAGACCTCCCTGGACGGCCGCACCTGGCGTCCGTACCACCCGGGCGACGTGGCCAGGCAGGTCCGGCTGTCGGTCAGCTCCGCGGATGCGGAGAAGCCGCCGGGGGTGAGCGAACTGACGGTCCGCACGGACGGCGGAGAGCGGAGGACCGAGGAGGACTGACCGTGAATTAGATCGCTTACTGCCGGTTCGGGTTGTGAGCGGGGATGGTTCCCGTGTTCGGATGAGGTGATGCACACCCCGCACCGCATGGATCCGCATCACCACCCCCACGACCGATCCGCAGCGCCCCGCAGCCCCTACGAGGAGCTCGGAGCCCTCGCCGACCCCCCTCCGGGCGAGTTCCCCGGCGAGGACACCGCCCGGCGGAGGGCAGGGCGCGAGCGGGAGCAGACCCCACACGTGGACCACCGCGGCGCCCGGCGCCGGCGCCGCCGTTTCGCAGCACTGCCGCTGGCCGCGAAGGCGGTGGTGGGCCTGGTCGTCCTCACCGCCTTCCTCGCCCTGGCCGACCGCTGGGCCGTGCTGTTCGCCGAGCGGAAGGCAGCCGACACCCTCAAGAGTCAGCTGGACCTGACAGCCGCCCCCGAGGTGGAGATCGGCGGCTTCCCCTTCCTCACCCAACTCGCCGACAAGAAACTGGATTCGGTGCAGGTGACCGTGCCGGACGTCGCGGCCGACCGGGTGTCGCTGGCGAAGGTGTCGGCCACGGCGCACGACATCCGGCTGAACGCCGACGGCCTCACGTCGATACGCGGCGCCGACATTCCCAGGCTCGACGGCGACGTCCTGTTGTCCTTCGCCGACCTCAACCGCGAACTCGGCGCCTCACAGGTGTCGTTCAGCGGGGACGGCAGCGACCGGGTCAAGGCCCGGGGCACCCTGCCGGTCGCCGGGCACGACCTGCGGGTGCACGCCGAGGCCACGATCAGGCGACAGGCCGAGCGGGGCATCGCCACGGAGATCGGCGGCATGCGTCTGGACATCGGGGATCTGGCCACGTACCGCCCCGGCCCGCGCGCCTCGGACGGCCTGCACCTGACACGTAAGGCGTCCGCCGACCTCGCCCGGGAGACCCGCAAGGCGAAGGCGCTGCTGTCGGTCCCGGCGATCGTCCAGCGGCTGGGGGTGCCGGAGACGACCGTGCGCGAGAGCCTGAGCGACGACGGCAAGCTCGCAGAGCTGACCGGCTCCCCGCACTTCGCCCGTCAGGCCCGGAGCCTCGACCTCATCGACCTGGCCAAGGACAACCCCGAGGTGCTCAGCGACCTGGGCCTGGACCCCGACCTCCTCGACTCCCTGTCCCGGCTCACCCGCCCGGTCCTCGCCGACAGGCTGTCCCTGGCCTTCGAACTGCCGGAGCCCGAACGCGGGGACGTACGCCTGCGGGACGTCCGCGTCGGGGAGGACGGGATCCGGGTGCGGCTCACGGGTTCGGAGCTGTCCGTGGGAAGCTCCTGAGACCGCGGGCGGGGTCCGGGCTGAATCCGTCAGGGATTCCGCGCGGCCTCCGGCGCAGAACCGAAAAGCTCCACGCCTCCCCTGGTCCCGGCGTTACATTGCCCTGTGTGATCAAGACGACGGTCAACGGCGTGAACATCCATTACGACGACCAGGGCCCCTCGGACGGCATACCCGTGGTGCTCGTGCACGGCCATCCCTTCGACCACACCATGTGGGCCCCTCAGGTCGCGGCGCTCACGGCAGCCGGCTACCGGGTCGTGACGCCGGACCTCCGCGGCTACGGCGGCAGTGAAGTGGTGCCGGGAGTCAGCCTGTTCTCCGACTTCGCCGATGACATCGCCGCGCTCCTCCACACGATCGGCTTGCAGCAGGTCGTCATCGGCGGTGTCTCGATGGGCGGCCAGATCACCATGGAGTTCCAGCGGACCCACCCGGAGCGGGTGCGCGGGCTCATCCTGTCCGACACCTCCCCGGTCGCCGAGACCGAGGAGGGCAAGGCCTTCCGCAACGCCCTCGCCGACCGGTTCCTCAGGGAGGGCATGGGCGGTTACGCGGACGAGGTGATCGACAAGATGATCGCCCCGTACAACGTCACGGCCCGCCCGGACGTCGCCGAGCACGTCCTGGCCATGATGCGCGGCACCGCCCCGGAAGGCGCCGCGGCCGCACTGCGCGGACGGGCCGAGCGGCCCGACTACCGCGACACCCTCGCCGGGACCTCGGTGCCCGTCCTCATCCTCGTCGGCGCCGACGACGTCTACACGCCGGTGAGCGACGCCCAGGCCATGCACGACCTGATCCCGTCCGCCGATCTCGTCGTCATCGATCAGGCAGGACACCTCCCGGGCGCCGAGCAGCCCGACGCCTTCAACGCGGCGCTCCTGAACTTCCTCGACACCCGCGTGGCGACCGGCGGCTGAGAACTGCCGTGGAGGTCACCCAGGGCCGAGGTCCGCGTGCGGCTTCACGCGAGGGTGCGCTGCGCCAAGCCGTCCAGGAGGGCCTGGAGCCCGAACCCGAAGGTGTCGTCGGGCGCGGCGGCGTAGGCGCTCGCGGCTGAGGTTCCCAAGCGGGCGCGCAGGCGTGGGTGCCGCATCGCGATCTCCTGGGCCTTGGCCATCGCGTCGTTCAACTGCTCCTCGGCGTCGGAACGGCCCTCGCCGAGCCTGCGCGTGAGTGAGGAGGCGGCTGCCGCGCCGGCCGCGTTGCCGAGGACGTAGGTGAAAACCGCCGCGGTGGCCCGGTCGGCCTGATCGGGGCTGAAGCCGGCGGACTCGTAGACGGCGAGGTGGTGGTCGTCGTGGCGGGCCTTGCTCTCGCCGTAGACGACGTGCGCGGCCAGGACCTGCACCAGCCAGTGGTGCCGGCTGAACATCCCGTACAGGTCGGCGGCCATGGCCGTGGCGGCGTCGCGCCAGTCGGGCATGCCCAGGCCGGGCAGCACGAGCTCACCCCACACCCGGTCGGTGGCCAGCAGGACGAGGTTGTCCTTGTTCTTGACGTGCCAGTACACGGCCGTGGCGGCGGAGTCGAGCCGTTTGCCCAGGGCGCGCATGTTCAGGCCTTCGAGGCCCTCGCTGTCCAGGAGCTCGACGGCGGCACGGACGATCTGGTCGCGGGTGAGGGTGTTGCGCGGCATGTCCTTACAGTACGCAGCCAGTTGCACAAAGTTCAAGAAACCTCTTGCACGGCGTTCAAGTGCCGGGATACCGTCACGCCACAGGGAGTTGAACTAAGTGCAAGTCGAAGGAGAACCCGTGAACGCCCTCGCCGCATCCATGCAGTTGCTCGTCGCCGCCGCCTTCGTCAGCATCCCCGTGGTCCGCCACCGCTACGGCCCTTCCGCGAAAGCCGCCGCGGTCGCAGAGCTGCGCCGCCAGGACGTCCGCCCGCAGGTGCTGGAGGAGAACAAACTGCGGTTCGACGCCGGCGGCCATGAGACGGCGGCCCCGGTGACCGTCGCCGCGACAATGATCGTCACCGCCGTACTCAACTTCGCCGGAGCCGAGTCTGCGCAGTTGCTGACCTGGATCTTCTCGTCGCTGGTCCTGCTGATGAACGCAGCCATCGTCCACAGCAACCTCACCGCGGTGAAGTCCGTCGAGGCCGCCTTCCGCCGCAAGGGCGATCCGGAGCTGGCGCGCGTCGACGTCGCACCCTTCCTCCAGGCTGCCGAGAACGCCTTTCCCGCCTGGGTCCGCGCCCAGACCTACCTGCGCAACACGGCTGTCTTCGCCGGCTCCGTCATCGCCTTGGCCGCCGTCTCCCTCGCCTGACGGCGCTCCGGGAAATGACCAGGGGCCCGACCCCGAAGAGCCGGACCCCTCCTGGCCTGCATGTTCGCCAGATGAGCCACTGGTCACAGGTCAGCGACTACACGTTGAAGCGGAATGCCTGGAGCCTGATCCTGACCTGCGGCGGAGCTCCGTCCAGGGCCCTGACCTGGGGTTTCCTCGTTGGCATGCATTGGCTCCCGACGGCTGTTTACGGGTGTCCTGCGGACTGGCCGGGGGTGCCGAGGCAGAGAAGTCCATGGCGCACCGGCCAGACCGCCAACGAACGCACAGAGCCGAGCCGGTGACGAAACGCTCGCCTGGTCGGATGCGCACGGCCGGGACGCGAAGAGTGTGTACTTCACGCGCCAGGAGACCTGGCGCGCCTGGAGGAGCTCGCCGGGTGGAAGCGCGGCATCACCTCGGTGGGGGTTGTCGTGTGGGGCACGAAGCGCCACCCCGACCAGCCCGCCCCTCGAAGTTCTCGGACGAGGTGAGTCCCTGATGAGCGTGCAGCGCGGGCGTGGACAGACGGCCCGCGTGCGTGACGAGGGCGGTTCTCGTTTCGGCCGTCGTCGACCTCGTGGCCCGGACCTCGCTGAGTCGCTACGGTTGAGCCATGACCGCACTGCCCGACTGGATGCGCCCGCCCCGCGCGGAAGGCTGGTTCGCGGAGGACCTGGACCGCCTCCCGGAAGCACCGCGCCACACCGAGCTGATCGACGGAGCCCTCGTCTTCATGATGTCCCCGCAGCGGTGGTGGCACGGCCATCTCGTCACGATGCTCACCGTGGCCCTCATGGAGCAGGCGCCGGCCGACGTAAGGGTCGGACGGGAGATGACCATCAAACTCGATCAACGCAATCGGCCCGAGCCGGATCTGCTGGTGACGACGGCCGACTTCGACGGTGACCGCACCTGGTTCGCACCGGATGAAGTACGACTCGCCGTCGAGGTGGTCTCCCCCGAGTCCGCACACCGGGACCGCACGGTAAAGCTCCACAAATACGCAGAGGCCGGCATCCCGCACTACTGGCGCATCGAGGACGAGGACGGAGCACCCGTCGCCCACGTCTACGAACTTGACGAGCCGACCGCCACCTATGTACCCGTTGGCATCTTCAGGGGCTCGCTCAACCGTCCGGTGCCCTTCGAGATCAACCTCGACCTGGAGAAGCTCGCTCCACCCCGCCGCGGCTGAGCCGGCACCGAGTCAGCACGGAAATGCGGTAGGGGCCGGACTCACCCAAGTCCGACCCCTCTGACCAGCATTCTTGACGAAATGCTAGCTTGCAGTAACCAACCCGCTACACGTTGAAGCGGAACTCCACCACGTCGCCGTCCTGCATCACGTAGTCCTTGCCCTCCATGCGCGCCTTGCCCTTGGCGCGGGCCTCGGCGACCGAGCCGGTTTCGACCAGGTCCTCGAAGGAGATGATCTCCGCCTTGATGAAGCCCTTCTGGAAGTCGGTGTGGATCACACCGGCCGCCTCCGGAGCCGTCGCGCCCTTCTTGATCGTCCAGGCGCGGGTCTCCTTCGGGCCTGCCGTGAGGTAGGTCTGGAGGCCCAGGGTGGCGAAGCCGACGCGGCCGAGGGTGGCCAGGCCGGGCTCTTCCTGGCCCATGGACTGGAGGAGCTCGAGGGCCTCGTCGTCGTCGAGCTCGATCAGCTCGGACTCGATCTTGGCGTTGAGGAAGATGGCCTCTGCCGGGGCGACCAGGGCGCGCTGCTCGTTCTTGAAGTCCTCGTCGACCAGCTCGTCCTCGTCGACGTTGAAGACGTACAGGAAGGGCTTCGTCGTGAGCAGGTGCAGCTCGTGGAGCAGGCGGCCCTTCTCGGTGCCGGCCGTGATGCCCCGCGAGAAGAGCGTGTCGCCCGCTTCGAGGATCTTCTGGGCCTCCTCGACGGCGGCGAGGACCGCGACCTTGTCCTTCTGGAGGCGGGCCTCCTTCGTCAGGCGCGGGACGGCCTTCTCGACGGACTGGAGGTCGGCCAGGATCAGCTCGGTGTTGATCGTCTCGATGTCGTCCTTGGGCGAGACCTTGCCGTCGACGTGGACGACGTTCTCGTCCTTGAAGGCGCGGATGACCTGGCAGATCGCATCGGACTCGCGGATGTTCGCGAGGAACTTGTTGCCCAGGCCCTCGCCCTCGCTCGCGCCCCGCACGATGCCCGCGATGTCGACGAAGTCGACGGTGGCGGGGAGCAGCTTCTGCGAGTTGAAGATCTCGGCGAGCTTGTTCAGGCGGGGGTCCGGGACGCCCACGACGCCGACGTTCGGCTCGATGGTGGCGAACGGGTAGTTGGCCGCCAGCACGTCGTTCTTGGTCAGGGCGTTGAACAGGGTCGACTTGCCGACATTCGGCAGGCCGACGATTCCGATCGTGAGCGACACTTTGGCGACTTCCTGAAGTGAGGAGAGGGGCTGTGCGGGCGGGCCGGCGAGCGGACCGATTCTCCAGTTTACGGGCGGGGCCGGGCGGCCCGTCACGGGTGCGGAGGCGGAGGCCGGTCCGGGGCCGAACGGGCCTGTTTCGGCCGTGCGGGATCGAACGCAACGCCAAGGTAGGCCAAAACGCGTGTCCAACGCCCGAAAGAGTGCACCCGGCGACCTAGGTTGTCGGGGTGGAGCAGCACAGGACACGTACCCCGCAGCGCAGGCAGCCCGCGCAGGCTCAGCCCGCCCCGCCCGGCGGCCTCGGCGAGGTCACGGCCGCAGCCGCCTATCCGGTGACGGTCACGGTGGCCCCGGCGACGGGCCCGGGGCCGGGTCCCCGGCCCGGCGGCGTCCCGCCCGTGATTCTGGCGCTGCGCAGATTCCCCAACCCCAGGCTGACCGGCATCGGCGCCGGGCTCTTCGCGGCGCTGACCATGTTCCTGCTGGCCTGCGTCGACTGGCTGCTCTTCGGCGGTTCGGAGATCGTGTACGGGCTGCTGTTCCTGCCCGTCAGCGCCTTGACCGCCTTCTGGGTGCGGCCCGCCGACCTGGTGACCGCCCCGATCATCGTCCCCATCGCCTTCGCGGTCGGCGTGATCCCCATCGCCGGGGGCACCGGCGGCTTCGGCGGGCAGGCGATGGCCGTCGTGACCGCGCTCGCCGTCCATGCCGGCTGGCTGTACGGAGGCACACTCGTCGCGGGTCTCATCGCCACCGTGCGGAAGATCCGGCAGATGCGGGAGCGGCAGCGTCACCTGCTCAGGGCCGACCGGGCTGCCCGCCGCCCCCGCACGTAAGGACTACTTCCCGGCGGCCGCCATGGCCGCTCCGACGATGCCCGCGTTGTTCTGCAGCTCGGCCGGGACGATCTCGGCGCGTACGTGCTCGATGAGCGGCAGGAACTTCTCCGCCTTGCGGCTGACACCGCCGCCGATGATGAAGAGCTCGGGCGAGAACAGCATCTCCACGTGGACCAGGTACTTCTGCACCCGGTGCGCCCAGTGCTGCCAGCTCAGGTCCTCGTCCTCCTTGGCCTTCGTGGAGGCGCGCTTCTCCGCGTCGTGACCGTGCAGCTCAAGGTGGCCGAGCTCGGTGTTGGGGATCAGATGCCCGTCGGTGAAGACCGCGCTGCCGATGCCTGTGCCGAGGGTCAGCATGATGACCGTGCCCTTGCGGTCACGGCCGGCCCCGAAGGCCATCTCGGCGATACCGGCCGCGTCGGCGTCGTTGAGGATCGTGACGGACTGCCCGATACGGTCACTGAGCAGCTTCCGGGCGTCCGTGTCGATCCAGCCCTTGTCCACGTTGGCCGCGGTCCTGGTGATGCCACCGGTGACGACTCCGGGGAAAGTGATGCCGACCGGCCCCTGCCAGTCGAAATGGCCGACGACCTCGGCCACCCCGTCGGCCACGCTCTCGGGCGTGGCCGGGTGGGGTGTCAGTACCTTGTGGCGCTCCTGCGCCAGCTCTCCGCGGTCCAGGTCCACGGGCGCGCCCTTGATCCCTGAACCGCCGATATCCACACCGAAGATCTCCATGCGATCCACGGTACGGGCAGGTGGCGCGGATCACTCCCCGGAAGGGCGATCCGGGCGGCGTGCCCGGGTCACCCACCGGAGAGCGCGCGCTCCGGTCACTCCGCGGAGAGCGCGGCGGCCTCGGCGCGCAGGTCGCGCCGGAGCTCCTTGGGCAGCGAGAAGGTGATCGACTCGTCTGCGGTCTTCACCGTCTCCACGTCCGCGTAACCCCGCAAGCCCAGCCACTCCAGCACTCCGTCGACGAGGACGTCGGGCACCGAGGCGCCCGAGGTGAGGCCGACCGTGGTGACGCCCTCCAGCCATGCCTCGTCGATCTCGTCGGCGAAGTCCACCAGGTGGGCGGCCGGAGCGCCGGCGTCCAGGGCGACCTCGACCATGCGGATCGAGTTGGAGGAGTTCTTCGAGCCGACGACGATGACCAGCTCGGCGTCCTCGGCCAGCTTCTTCACCGCGACCTGGCGGTTCTGCGTGGCGTAGCAGATGTCGTCGCTCGGCGGGGAGAGGAGGTTCGGGAACTTGTTCTTGAGCGCGCCGACCGTCTCCATCGTCTCGTCGACGGAGAGCGTGGTCTGGGAGAGCCAGACGACCTTCGACTCGTCGCGGACCTCGACGTTGGCGACGTCCTCGGGCCCGTCGACCAGCGTGATGTGGTCGGGGGCCTCACCGCTCGTGCCGATGACTTCCTCGTGGCCCTCGTGACCGATCAGGAGGATGTCGTAGTCCTCCTTGGCGTAGCGGACGGCTTCCTTGTGGACCTTGGTGACCAGCGGGCAGGTCGCGTCGATCGTGGCGAGGTTGCGCTCGGCGGCCTCCGCGTGGACCGTCGGGGCCACACCGTGCGCGGAGAACATCACGATGGAGCCCTCGGGCACCTCGGCGGTGACGTCGACGAAGATCGCGCCCTTCTTCTCGAGCGTCTGCACGACGTACTTGTTGTGCACGATCTCGTGACGGACGTAGATCGGGGCCCCGTACTGCTCCAGGGCCTTCTCGACGGCGATCACGGCGCGGTCCACGCCCGCGCAGTAGCCACGGGGCGCGGCGAGCAGGACACGGCGGCTGTCACTGCTGCGCGAAGCGCCTCCGCTCGGGACGGTGGCGGGTGACGGGCTGGGCGTTGCAGTCATGCGTCCCATCGTAAGGCCGTACCGAACAGGCGCCGGATCAGCGGGGTCGGGAGACTGAGGCGTACGCAATCCAGCGACGGAGGCTTCATGGCGGGCAGCGGCAGCAGCGTGGGCGAGGGAAGGCTGCGGCGCACACTCGGGTTCCGGGACCTGGTGGTCTACGGACTGCTGTTCATCGCACCCATGGCCCCGGTCGGCGTGTTCGGCACGCTGGACGCCAAGTCCGACGGGGCCGTGGCGCTGGTGTACCTCGTGGCGACCGTGGTGATGGCCTTCACGGCGTTCAGCTACGCCCAGATGGTCCATGTCGCCCCCCTCGCCGGATCCGTCTTCGCGTACGCCCGCAAGGGGCTCGGGGAGGGGCCCGGGTTCATCGCGGGCTGGATGGCGATGCTCGACTACCTGCTCATCCCGGCGGTCGCCTACCTCTTCTCCGGGATCGCGATGAACGCACTGGTCCCCGAGGTGTCCCGGTGGGTGTGGACGGCGATCGCGGTCGTCGTGACGACCCTGCTCAACCTCTGGGGCGTACGGGCGGCGGCGCGGGTGGGCTTCGCGGTGCTCGCCATGGAGATCGTGGTGCTGCTGGTCTTCGTGGTGTCGGCGGTGGTGGTGCTGGCCAGGGACGGGGCCCAGCGCGGCTGGCTGACGCCTCTCACCGGGGACACGGGATTCTCGATGACCGCGGTGCTGGGGGCGGTGTCCGTCGCCGTGCTGTCCTATCTGGGCTTCGACGCGATCGCCTCGTTCGCGGAGGAGGTGACGGGGGGTTCCGCGAAGGTGGCGCGGGCGGTGCTGTTCTGTCTGGTGCTCGCCGGCGTGCTGTTCGTGGTCCAGTCGTATCTGGCGGCTCTGCTGGAACCGGTGAGCTCGGCGGAGCTCGCGGCGGATCCGGTGAAGCAGGGGTCCGCGTTCTACGACGCGGTGGATGTCTCGGTCGGGACCTGGCTGCACGACCTGGTGGCCGTCAGCAAGGCGATCGGTGCGGCCTTCGCGGCGCTGGCCGGGCAGGCGGCGGCCGGCAGGCTGGTGTTCGCGATGGCCCGGGAGCGGCGGCTTCCCTCGCTCCTGTCCCAGGTCGACGCCAAGTCCGGCGTGCCGCGTGTGGCGATCATGGGCGCCGCGGTGGTGACGCTGGTCGCCGCGGTGTGGGCGGCCCGGCGCGACGACGGGCTCGACCATCTGGTGTCCGTGGTGGACGTCGGCGCGCTCACGGCGTTCGTGCTGCTGCACGCGTCGGTGGTGGGCTGGTTCGCGGTGCGCCGGATGGAGGGGCCGCCGAGCTGGTGGCGCCATGTGCTGATGCCGGTGGTGGGCGCGGCCGTCCTGGTCGCGGTGATCCTGGAGGCGACGACGAGCGCCCAGCTGGTGGGGCTGGCCTGGCTGGGGATCGGACTGGTCGTGCTCGCGGTGCAGTGGGGGCGGCGGGCCGCCTGATTGTCGGCACCGGCCGATACGCTCGCCCGTATGGCTCTCACTACGTCCCCGGAAGCCCCGCTGCCCGTCGGCGACGTGTCACGGCTGATCGGCGGGTGGATCGACCGGCTCGGCGCGGTCTGGGTGGAGGGGCAGATCACCCAGCTGTCGCGACGGCCCGGTGCCGGGGTGGTGTTCCTGACGCTGCGAGACCCGTCCCACGACATCTCGGTGAGCGTGACCTGCTTCCGGCAGGTCTTCGACCGGATCGCCGATGTGGTGACGGAGGGCGCGCGGGTCGTCGTCCTCGCCAAGCCCGAGTGGTACGCCCCCCGCGGGCAGTTGTCCCTGCGGGCCACGGAGATACGGCCGGTCGGCATCGGCGAGCTCCTGGTGCGGCTCGAGCAGCTGAAGAAGTCGCTGGCGGCCGAAGGGCTCTTCGCCCTGGACCGGAAGAAGCCGCTGCCTTTCCTGCCGCAGCTGATCGGCCTGGTCTCCGGGCGGGCGTCGGCGGCGGAGCGGGATGTGCTGGAGAACGCGAGGCGACGCTGGCCCGCGGTGCGCTTCGAGGTGCGCAACACCGCGGTGCAGGGCGTGCACGCCGTGAATCAGGTGGTCCAGGCGGTCCAGGAGCTGGACGGGCTGCCGGAGGTCGATGTGATCGTCGTCGCCCGCGGCGGCGGCAGCGTCGAGGACCTGCTGCCGTTCTCCGACGAGGCCCTGATCCGGGCGGTGGCCGCGTGCCGCACACCGGTGGTCTCCGCCATCGGGCACGAGCCGGACTCTCCGCTGCTCGACCTGGTGGCCGACCTGCGGGCTTCGACGCCGACGGACGCGGCGAAGAAGGTCGTGCCGGACGTCGGCGAGGAGCTCGACCGCGTCCAGCAGCTCCGGGACCGGGCGCTGCGGACCGTGCGCGGGCTGATCGACCGGGAGGAACGGGGGCTGGCACACGCGCTGGGCAGGTCCTCCATGGAGCGGCCGCAGCGGATGGTGGACGAGCGGGAGGCGGAGGTCGACGCGCTGGTCGGGCGGAGCCGCAGGGTGCTCGGGCATCTGCTGGACCGCGCCGACTCGGAGCTCGCGCACACCCGGGCCCGGGTAGTGGCGCTGTCGCCCGCGGCGACGCTGGAGCGGGGATACGCGGTGCTGCAGCGGCCGGACGGCCATGTGGTGCGCTCCCCCGCGGATGCCGGGGCCCCGGGCGAGGAGCTGCGGGCGCGGGTCTCCGAGGGCGAGTTCACCGTACGGGTCGCGGAGTGAGGGGCCGGGTTTGTCGGAGGCCGCGCATAGGGTGGTCGGCATGACGGACGACGGGACGACGACGGCTGCCGCGACGGGCACGCTCGGGTACGAGCAGGCGCGGGACGAGCTGATCGAGGTCGTACGCCGCCTGGAGGCGGGCGGCACGACGCTGGAGGAGTCGCTGGCCCTGTGGGAGCGCGGCGAGGAGCTGGCGAAGGTGTGCCGGCACTGGCTGGAGGGCGCGCGGGCCCGGCTGGACGCGGCGCTGGCGCGCCCCGAGGAGCCCACTGAAGCCGGCGGCGACTCGGACCGCTGAGGGCTGTCCGGTAATGCCCGGTGGGTCAGCGCGCGGCGTCGGATGCGGTGCATCGCAAGGCGGAGAGGCGTCCTCATACTGGCGTATTCGGGCGATCCGACAATGCGGCGAGGTGCCGTAGCTGTCGTCGTGCGCCCGCCGGGGATCACGGGACAGCCCTCAGGGCCTGTCGTTCGGATCATCCCGGGCTCGCTTGCCCTGGCACCGCTCCCTGATCCAGCCTGATCCGAACGAAAGACCCTGTCCCTCGGGGACCGGAAGGCCGCGCGCCCCGGAAAGCCGTCGGAGGCCGGCGGCACGGACTGAGGAGCGCGGAGGCGTTGCGGGTGCGTCTGTGCGGTGGATCACTCCGGGACCGATTTAGTTGAACTTTAATCTATTCCTCGGCTACGGTGATCACATCGCTTGACCCGTATACGTCCGGAAGGTAACGCCCCAGATGTCCCTCGTTCTTGACCCCGCCGCCCAGGACCTCCTCTTCCGCGAGGCCCGCACTGCCAACACGTTCACCGACGAGCCGGTGACCGACGAGCAGGTCCAGGCGATCTACGACCTGGTCAAGTACGGACCCACGGCCTTCAACCAGTCGCCGCTGCGCGTCGTCCTGGTCCGCTCGGCCGAGGGCCGCGAGCGTCTGGTCAAGCACATGGCCGAGGGCAACCGCCCGAAGACCGCGGCCGCCCCGCTGGTCGCGCTCCTCGTCGCGGACCACGAGTTCCACGAGGAACTCCCGGCGCTCATGCCGCACTTCCCGCAGGCCAAGGACGCGTTCTTCTCCGAGCGCCCGGTCCGCGAGCAGTCCGCCGGGCTGAACGCCGCACTGCAGGCCGCCTACTTCATCATCGGCGTCCGCGCCGCCGGCCTGGCCGCCGGCCCGATGACCGGCTTCGACGCCGCGGGCATCGAGAAGGAGTTCCTGGACGGCGACCACAAGCTGCTCATGGCCGTCAACATCGGCAAGCCGGGCGAGGACGCCTGGTTCCCGCGTCTGCCGCGCCTGTCGTACGACGAGGTCGTCACGACCGTCTGATTCCCCGCCCGGAACCAGCAGAAAGCCCCGCGACGCCGAGCGT
>NZ_JBHWZS010000030.1:0-50260 GCF_042728155.1 Streptomyces sp. NPDC060209 | reverse complement strand
GCTCGCGTGAGGACGGGCGCCAACCCGCTCGTGTTCCGACGGGCGGGCCGGCGCCCGGCAGCGGCATGAGCAAGTCGGAGCGGGTCGGCCCCGGTTGGCCTGATTCGGTACTCCGCTGGATCAGACGGCCTGAACGCGCCGGTCCGGGGCTTCACCTCAGGGATGTCACGGGCCGACGAGGTGGCTGTCACCGACAGGTCACGCAGCCCTGAACTGTCCGATGGTGCGTCTAATGTTGCTGTCCATAGCGATGACCACCTCTTGGGGGGCCTGGATGCGCAGCGAGGGCACGGCCGGCAGCGGTCCGGAGGACGGGCCGGACACGGTGATCGCGGGCCGTTACAGGCTGCTGCGCCAGCTCGGGCGTGGCGGGATGGGGGTGGTCTGGGAGGCCTTGGACACGAGCCTGGACCGGAAGGTGGCCGTGAAGGGGCTGCTCTATCCGGGAGCCGCGAGCTCCGGCGCCCAGGCGAACTGGGTGAGCCGGGCGCGCCGTGAGGCACAGGCCATCGCCAGGATCGGCCACCAGAACGTGGTCGCCGTGCACGACGTGATCGAGGACGGCAGCCAGGTCTGGATCGTGATGGAGCTGCTCAACTCCCGCTCCCTCGCCGACCTGCTGCGCGAGCAGCAGCAGCTTTCCGTGCCGCACGCGGCTCGGATCGGCCTGCAGGTGCTGCGCGGACTGGCCGCCGTGCACGAGTCCGGCGTGCTGCACCGCGATGTGAAGCCCCACAACATCCTCTTCCGCCCCGACGGGCGCGCGCTCCTCATGGACTTCGGGATCGCCACCTTCGAGGGTGCGGCGCAGGTGACCCGCTCCCACGAGATCATAGGGACCCCGCAGTACCTCGCACCCGAACTGCTCAGCCACACACCCGAGAACCCGCGTCCGGCCTCGACCGCGTCCGACCTGTGGGCGCTCGGCGTCACGCTCTACGAGATGGTGGAGGGCAGGCGCCCGTTCGACGGTGGCGGGAGCTTCGAAGTCCTCATCGCCGTCCGTGAGTCACCGATGCCGCCGACGAGGTACGCCGGCCCGCTCGCCGGGCTGATCGAGGCACTTCTCCAGAAGGACCCCGGGCGGCGCCCGGACGCCGCCGAGGCGGACCGGATGCTTCAGGCCGTGACCCAGGACGTCGCCGCACTGGACAGCCCCGCGGTCCGGGCGAAGCCCGCGGAGCCGGCGCCCATGAGGACGCCGGAACATTCGCGACCCGCGCCTGCCCGGCCTGCGGAAGGAGCCGGTGCGCAGTCCGCGAAGCCGGTGGATCCCGCGAAGTCCGCCGGGCGCGCGGGTGCCGCCCTGCCCGCTCCGGTGCCCGCGGCGGTGCGGCCCGAGGCATCCGGCCGCGGTCGCCGGGACCGGTGGAAGGTCCCGGCGGCCGTCGTCTGCACGGCGCTGCTCATCGGCGGAGGGCTGTTCGCCTGGGGTGAGCTCGGGGGCGACGGCGGCTCGAAGGGCGACACGGGGGCTGACAAGGGGGCCGCCGCGGCCGGGGAGACGAAGAGCCCGAGGTTCAGCGACACGCACAAAACACTGCGCGTGGGCGTCAAAGCCGATCAGCCCGGACTGAGTGTGAGGTCCGGCAACAGCTACAAGGGATTCGAGGTCGACCTGGCCGAGGAGCTCGCCCGGCATCTGGGATTCAAGGACGACCAGGTGGAATTCGTCAGCGTGAACTCCGGTAACCGGAGCGATCTGCTGGAGGCCGGGAGGATCGACCTGGTGCTGGCCACGTACAGCATCAGTGAGCAGCGCGAGGAGGAGGACAAGGTGAAGTTCGCCGGTCCCTACTTCGAGGCGCTCAAGGGACTCCTGGTGCGCAAGAACCGGCCGTACAACGACCTCAAGGACCTGCAGGACGATCCCACCGCGGACGTCTGCACCGCGAGGGAGTCGGTCTACGCGTCGTGGATCGAGAAGGAGGGCCTGGGCGACCAGATGGACCTCCGCGCCGGCTACGAGGACTGTGTGAGGGCGCTGCTGAACCCCGAGTCCGCCGTCTACGCGGTGGCCACGGACGACGTCATCGTCGCCGGGCTCGCCGACAAGTACTCCGAGAAGACGAAGGCGCTCGACAGCCTCGGGGGCTCGGAGGGCTACGGGGTGGCGATGGAACAAGGGGAGACGGGGCTGCACCGGGAGGTGTGCGGGGCGCTGTCGGACATCATGGAGAACAGTGCCGGAGAAGCCTCGCAGTGGGCCGGGATCTACGCCAGGCATCTGCAGCCGATAATGAAGCAGCCGGCTCCGAAGGAGCCGAGACTGACGTCCTGCTGAAGGGCCTGAGCCCCGCCCCCTCAGCCGATGCGGGTCCCCGTCCCGCTCACCCTGATCCGCGCGTCACCCGGCCTCAGTTCGACGGTGAGGGTGCCGGGACGGCCCATGTCGGCACCCTGGTGCAGGGTGAGGACCGCGTCGTCCGGGACGAGGCCGAGCTCGCGCGCGTACGCACCGAACGCGGCCGCCGCCGCGCCCGTCGCCGGGTCCTCGACGACGCCACCGACCGGGAACGGGTCGCGGACGTGGAAGACGCTGTCGGACTCCCGCCACACCAGCTGGACGGTCGTCAGGTCGAGCCGATGCATGAAGGCTTCCAGGCGGGCGAAGTCGTACGACAGGTCCGCCAGCCGCTCCCGGCTCGCGGCGGCCAGCACCAGGTGTCGGGCGCCCGCGTACGCGACGCGGGGCGGCAGCGCGGGGTCCAGCCCGGCGGCCGGCCAGTCAAGCGCGGCCAGGGCCTCCGCCAGGTCCTCGGGGGCGGCGTCGGTGATGTGCGGCTCGACGCTGGTGAGGGTGGCGCGGAGCTCGTCGCCCTCGCGGACGACGGTGACCGGCACCGTACCGGCGGGGGTGGAGAACACCAGATCGCCCGGGCCGTCCCGCTCGGCGAGCGCGATGGCGGCGGCCACCGTGGCGTGGCCGCAGAAGGGGACTTCGGCCTTCGGGCTGAAGTAGCGGACGGTGTGACCGCCGTGGCCGTCCGGGGCGGTGAGGAACGCCGACTCGCTGTAGCCCAGCTCCGCGGCGACGGCGAGCATCGCCGTGTCGTCGAGCCCGGAGGCATCCAGGACGACCCCGGCCGGGTTGCCCCCGTCGGGGTCGGCGGAGAACGCGGTGTAGCGGAGGACCTCGGCGCCCGGCTGTGTACTCATGTCGCAGCTCAACCACGGGGCGGGGCAACGCATTCCCGGTGGTGCCTCGGACGGCTCACCGGCTTCCCTGGCCTGCTTTCCGCAGAGGTGGTCCGGGGTCCTGACCCCCCGGACCACCCCCTGGCCGCTCCCGCGGACCCCCCGGCCGCGGCGGCCCCGTCACTGCGGTCAGTGGCAGACCTTCACGCCGGTGCCCTTCCCCCAGGAGCAGGAGTCCAGGAGGGCGCCGCTCGGCTTGATCAGCCGGGCCTTGTCACCGGTGTTGTTCCAGACGTACGAGCCGCGGTTCCAGTACACGTGGGCCCCGGCGTTCTTGCCCTTGCCGGTGTGGACCCGGACCGTCTTCCCCGCGGCGACGGTGAAGCTCGGGAAGGTGTAGGTGTAGCCGGTGTTGTCCTTCAGCTTGTAACCCTTGAGCTGCAGCTTGGACTTGCCGTTGTTGTGGATGTCCACGTATTCGGCGTTGAGGGACGTGTTCGTCCGGGTGTCCTTGCCGGGGCTGTCGTACTGGATCTTGCCCAGGTGCAGCCCGCCCTGGTGGGAGGCCGCCGAGGCCGGGGCCGTGGCGAGGAGCGAGCCGGCCAGTGCGGCGGCGGCGGCCAGGGCGAGGGGCGCGGCGGTGCGTATGCGCATGCTTTGTGGTCCTTCTGTGTGCATCCGGTGAAGGTCAGTAGCATACGGGCAGCACGCGCTTGCTCGGACTCAGAGATGAAAACTCGCAAAATCTGTCAGTCGGGGGCGAGTTCCGAGCAGGCGTGGACCGAAGTGGATCAGCCGCGGCCCACGTACGGCATGGCTGTCGCCAGCACCGTCGCGAACTGCACATTGGCCTCCAGGGGCAGCTCCGCCATGTGCAGGACCGTCCGGGCCACATCCTCCGCCGCCATGACCGGCTCGGCGGCCACCTCGCCGTTGGCCTGGAGGATCCCCGTGCTCATCCGCTCCGTCATGTCGGTCGCCGCGTTGCCGATGTCGATCTGCCCGCAGGCGATCCGGTACGGCCGCCCGTCCAGCGACAGCGACTTCGTCAGGCCGGTCACCGCGTGCTTCGTCGCCGTGTAGGCGATGGAGTGCGGGCGCGGGGCGTGTGCCGAGATCGAGCCGTTGTTGATGATCCGGCCGCCCTGCGGTTCCTGCTCCTTCATCAGGCGGTACGCCGCCTGGGCGCACAGGAACGTCCCCGTCAGATTGACGTCCACCACCGTCCGCCAGTCCTCGTACGCGATGTCCTCGACCGGCGCCGAACGCGGCCCGAACGTGCCCGCGTTGTTGAAGAGCAGGTCCAGCCGGCCGAAGCGGTCCCGTACGGAGGCGAAGAGCGCGGCCACGCCGTCCGGATCGGTCACATCGGTGGGCAGGCACACCGTGGCACCCGGGCCCGCCGCGGAGGCCGTCTCCTCCAGGGCTGTGGACCTCCGGCCCGCCAGGGCCACCGTCCAGCCCGCACCCGTAAGAGTGAGGGCGACCGCCCTCCCGATCCCCGATCCGGCGCCTGTGACGACAGCGATTCTCTGCTCAGCGTTCATGGCCCGGCAGCGTACGGGAGGTTTCACGGCGACCGGCACCCGGTGCTCATCGCACCGCCATACGGATGTTGTGTACGTGCCAACGGGAAGTCGTCGTCCCGCACTCCAATGCCTCTGACAACATCCGGCAGGGGAGGGGCATATGACACCCGCACAGATCAGCAGGACGCCCGGGCAGGGCGGTCATTCCGCCGAGCTGCGCAGTGCCGCGCAGAGGCTCGGATCCGGCGTCGGCCGACGCCGATTCCTCACCGTCACCGGTGCCGCCGCCGCACTGGCTTTCGCCGTCAACCTGCCCGGCGCGGGTACGGCGGCCGCCGCCGAGCTCGACGCCCGGAAGATCACCGAGGACCCCTTCACCCTCGGGGTGGCGTCCGGGGACCCGCTGCCGGGATCCGTGCTCCTGTGGACGAGACTCGCGCCCCGCCCGTACGAGGCCGACGGTGGGCTGCCCGCCGAGCGCGTCGAGGTCCGCTGGGAGATCGCCCGCGACGAACGCTTCCGGCGGATCGCGCGGCGCGGATCCGCCACCGCGCACCCGGAGTTCGGGCACACCGTCCATGTGGACGTGGACGGCCTCGACTCCGACCGGAGCTTCTACTACCGCTTCCGCGCCGGCAGCTGGATCAGCCCCACCGGCCGTACCCGCACCGCGCCCGCCCGTGGCGCCCGCAACAGCTCCCTGACCCTGGCCGCCGTCTCCTGCCAGGCGTACCACGACGGCTACTTCACCGCCTACAAGCACCTCGCGGACGAGGACGTCGACGTGGTCTTCCACCTCGGCGACTACCTCTACGAGTACGCGGTCACCGCCGCCGGCGGCGCCCGCAACTACACCGACCGCGTGCTGCCGGACCACTACAACCGGGAGACGCTCACGCTGGAGGACTACCGCATGCGGTACGGCCTCTACAAGTCCGACCCGGACCTGCGCGCCGCACACGCCGCGCACCCCTTCGTCGTCACCTGGGACGACCACGAGACCGAGAACAACTACGCGGGCGACACCCCGGAGAACAGCGTCCCCCCGGAGGAGTTCCTGCTGCGCAGGGCCGCCGCCTACCGCGCGTACTGGGAGAACCAGCCGCTGCGCACCCCGCAGCGGCCCACCGGCCCCGACATGCGGCTCTACCGCCGCCTGCAGTTCGGCCGGCTCGCCCAGTTCGACATCCTCGACACCCGCCAGTACCGCAGCAACCAGGCGTACGGGGACGGCTGGAAGGTCCCCGGACCGGAGTCCGAGGACCCGTCGCGCACCATGACGGGAGCCGCCCAGGAGCGCTGGCTGCTCGACGGCTGGAAGAACTCGCGGGCCCGCTGGAACGTCGTGCCGCAGCAGGTCACCTTCGCCCAGCGGCGCGACGTGCCCACGGACGCCTTCAAGCTGTCCATGGACTCGTGGGACGGCTACCCCGCCTCCAGGCAGCGGATCATGGACGGCGCCGAGGCCGCCGGCGTCGACAACCTGATGGTGCTGACCGGGGACGTCCACGTCGGCTACGGCTTCGACCTGAAGAAGGACTTCGACGACCCGGCGTCCAGGACCGTCGGTACGGAGATCGTGGCCACCTCGATCGCCAGCGGCAAGGACGGCTCCGAGAAGCCTGCCAACTGGAACAACCTGACCCAGGCCAACCCGCACATGAAGTTCTACAACGGCCGCCGCGGCTACGCGCTCGTCACCCTCGGCACGGACCGGGCGCGTGCCGACTTCCGTACGGTGTCGGCGGTCACCACGCCCGGTGCGCCGGTCAGCACGGCAGGCTCCTTCGTGACCGAGGCAGGGAACCCGGGGCTGACCCCCGCGTAGACCCGCCCCGGCCCCGCGCGAGGTCAGGCGCGGTCGTCCGCCGGATAGCGGACGCCGACACGGTCACGTACCGCGTCGAGCGTCCGCATCACGGCGAGCGAACCCTCCAGCGGCACCAGCGGGGACTCCTTCTCTCCCGCCAGCAGCGCGCGCGTCACCTCGGCGGCCTCGTACTGCATGCCCGAAAGCCCCTGCGGGCCCGGGCCCGTGACGACCTTCTCGGGCTCCCGGCCATCCCGGTGCAGGAGGAAGTGCTCCGGGTGGAAGAAGCCCTGCGGGAAGTCGATCCGCCCGGCCGTGCCGGTGACGGACGCGGTGGTCGGCAGGTTCCCGACGATCGAACAGCTGAGCAGCGCCGTGGCACCGGAGTCCCAGCCCAGCAGCATCCCGGTGTTCAGGTCGACGCCCTCAGGGGACAGCAGCGCGTCGGCCTGCACCCGGTCCGGCTCACCCAGCAGGAGCTGCGCGAACGACACCGGATAGACCCCGAGGTCCAGCAGCGCGCCGCCGCCCAGCGCGGGATCGCGCAGCCGGTGCTCGGCCCCGAAGGTGCCCGCGAAGCCGAAGTCGGCCTGCACCGTGCGGATCTCGCCGATCGCACCGTCCCGCACCAGCTCGGTCATCCGGCGGATCAGCGGATTGCAGTACGTCCACATGGCTTCCATCAGGAACAGCCCGCGCTCCCGGGCAAGATCCACCAGCTCCCGCGCCTCACGCTCGTTGAGGGTGAACGCCTTCTCGCACAGCACGTGCTTGCCGGCCTCAAGGGCGAGCCCGGCCGCCTCCCGGTGCGCCGAGTGCGGGGTGGCGACGTAGACGACGTCGACGGTGTCGTCCGCGACGAGCTCCGCCCAGCTGCCGTACGCCCGCTCGATCCCGAACCGCTCGGCGAACGCCTGCGCGGAGGCCTCGGTGCGGGAGGCGACCGCCACGACCTCCGCCCCCGAGTCCTTCATCGCCAGCAGGTCCCCCGTGAACGTGGCGGCTATGCCGCCCGTCGCCAGTACACCCCAACGCACAGTCCCACTCATGCCCGCCCGCTCCCACGCAAAAAGGTATCGACCACTACGGCTGACCTGAGAGCATAGATGTGGATTCAACGAAGCGGAGACGAGGATGCCGGACAGCGGCGCGAGCCGGGCCCAGCAAGAGCAAGAGCACATACCGACGAGCAGCAGGGGCGCCGAACTCAGCGCCCAGGCCACCGCCACCCCCACCGCTGCGGGTGTCCCGGCCATTTCCACGACCATCGCGCCGGGTGTCCCGGCCACCTCCACGACCACCGCACGGCGGGCCGGACTTCTGGTCACCCTGGTGCTGGGCGGGCTCACCGCACTGCCGCCCCTGTCGATGGACATGTACCTCCCGGCACTCCCGGAGGTCACCGACGCGCTGCACGCCCCGGCCGCGACGGTCCAGCTCACCCTGACGGCCTGCCTCACCGGCATGGCGCTCGGCCAGCTCGTCGTCGGCCCCATGAGCGACCGCTGGGGCCGGCGCACGCCGCTGCTCCTCGGCATGGTCGTCTACGTGATCGCCACCGCGATCTGCGCCGTCGCCCCCACCGCGGAACTCCTCATCGGCTTCCGCCTCCTGCAGGGCCTGGCCGGCGCCGCCGGCATCGTGATCTCCCGGGCCGTCGTGCGCGACCTCTACGACGGCGACGAGATGGCCCGGTTCTTCTCCACCCTGATGCTGATCTCGGGAGTCGCGCCGGTCATCGCGCCCGTGATCGGCGGCCAGGTACTGCAGTTCACCGACTGGCGCGGCATCTTCGTCGTCCTCACCTTCGTCGGCGTGCTGCTCACCCTCGTCGTCTGGAAGTGGCTCCACGAGACACTGCCCACGGCGCAGCGGCACACAGGCGGTGTCGGCGACGCGCTGCGCACCATGCGCGGGCTGCTGGCCGACCGGGTGTTCACCGGCTACATGATCGCGGGCAGCCTCGCCTTCGCCGCGCTCTTCGCCTATGTGAGCGCGTCCCCGTTCGTCGTCCAGGAGATCTACGGGGCCTCGCCGCAGACCTTCAGCCTGCTCTTCGGGATCAACTCCGTCGGGCTGATAGCCGTCGGCCAGATCAACGGCAAGCTGCTCGTCGGGAGGGTCAGCCTGGACAAGGCGCTCGGCCTCGGCCTCGCCGTCATCTCAGTCGCGGCGATCGCCCTGCTGCTGATGACCTCCGGGGTCTTCGGCGAGGTCGGCCTGCTGCCGGTGGCCGCCGGGCTGTTCGTGCTCATGTCCGCGATGGGCCTCGCGATGCCCAACACCAACACCCAGGCCCTGATGCGCACCAGGCACGCGGCCGGCTCCGCCTCCGCGCTGCTGGGGACGTCCCAGTTCCTGATCGGTGCCATCGCCTCGCCGCTGGTCGGCATCGCCGGTGAAAGGACCGCCGTACCGATGGCCGTGGTGCAGGTGGTCTGCGCACTGTCCGCGGTGGTGGCCTTCCTGCTGCTGTGCCGGCCGTGGCGGAGCACGGGCGCCGCGAGGGGCCCGCTCGCGAAGTGAGAGGCGGCCGGCCGGGCGGGTCCCGGCCGGCTCAGCCCACCCGCGGGTAGCCCAGCAGGTGCAGCCGGTCCTTGCGGTCCGTCCAGCGGAACACACCCACGCCGGAGGTCTCCACCTCCGGCAGCCGTGTGTTCGGTGACAGCGCCTCGACCTCCCCGGTCGTGAAGCTCATCGTGACCGGGCCGCCCCCGTCGCCCTCCAGAGCCTCGTCCGCGTCACGCACGGTCGTCGCGCCGTAGGCGCTGCCCCCGTCCGTCACCGACGCGAGCGTCAGCTGCGCCGCCCCGCCCTCGTCCTCGAAGCAGAACCCCTTCTTCGCCTCCAGGTCGAAGGCCAGATTCCCCGCGACCAGGTAGCCGCCCGAGGGCGAGACCACGGCCTGCGGATAGCGGCCCGGCTCTATGGCCGGTGTGTGGCACTCCACCGAGACGACCGGCTTCCCGCTCACCGCGTCGTGGACCGTCCACAGCTGGTGGGTGGCGGCCCGCTTCGCCCCCTCGGCGAGCTGCCACCTCGCAAGGATCAGGCCCGGCGCCACGGAGGTCGGCACCCCGGTCGCCGGGTCCGCGCCCTTCGGCGCGGTCTGCCTGCTGAACCAGCCGCCCCGCACCCAGAATTCGCGCACCCCGCTCAGCAGCAGGCCCTTCGCCGTCTGCCCGCGCACCTCGGTGAGCTGCTTGCAGGCCGCGCAGCCCTTCGGATACGTCACCGCGGACGCGGCGATCTCCGACACCTCGCCGCCGACGGGGTCCACGACCGCGCTGTTCGCCCTGCCGTCGCTGATCAGGATTCCCGGGCCGGTCGCCGTGACGACCGGTGCGCCCGTCCACGGCACCTCGACACGTCGGCGCTCGCCGTCCACCACGTCGTACACGTCGAGGGAGACGAAGGACTCCGCGGGTGTGAGCCCGTCGCCGGTCTTTCCGTAGGACCAGGTCACGAAGAACTGCCGGTCGTCCTTGGCGACGGTGAGCAGGTTCGGGAAGTGCAGCGGGTCCGGCGGCCGCCATGCCTCGCCGCTCCAGCCGGCCCGGCCGGTCTCCGTGTCGAGGGTCCGCAGCCGGTAGCGGTGGTCGGGGGCCTTCACCAGATACGCCAGCCGGCCCGTCGTGTGCGAGACGGCGTAGTCGGGCCCGGCGCCGACGACCTCCCAGCCGCGCGCCGTCGAGTACTCCGGGGGGACGTTCAGCCGCGTCGCCGGGCCGGCGCTCCTCTTCGAGGGCTTCCGCGCCTTGTCGTCGTCCCCGGCGCCTCCACCGCCCCCGCAGGTCGCCAGCACAAGCAGCAGTGCGAGGAACAGCACCCCGCCCACCAGAGCCAGGCGCACGATCCTCTGTCTCATGGTCCCCCCGACGACGATCCGACCCCTTAGCGATCCCCGAGGCGGCGTCGGTCAGCGTAGCAACGGGCCCACGGCGAGCAGCAGTTCGGTTCCGTAGCCGTTCTGTCCCGGTTCCGTACCGGGCCACCGGGCTGCGGGGGGAGGGTCCGCTGCGCCTACAATTCGGCGGTGAACGCCACCCTCCCCACCGCGGAAGCCCTGCGTGCGGCGCTTGCCGCCCTGCTCGACGGGCTGTCCCCGACGCAGGCCGCGCAGGCCGTCGACCGGCTGATCGCCAACTACCGCGGGACCACCCCCACCGACGCCCCCATCCTGCGGGACCGCTCGGACGTCGCCGCGTACGCCGCGTACCGCATGCCCGCGACGTTCGAGGCCGTACGGTCCTGCCTCGCCGCACTCCGTGAGGCCGCGCCCGACTGGGTGCCCGCCACCCACACCGACATCGGGGGCGGTACGGGCGCGGCGAGCTGGGCGGTCGCCGGGGCCTGGGAAGGCCCGCGGACGACGGTCCTGGACTGGTCGGAGCCGGCCCTCGCGCTCGGCCGTGAGCTTGCCGAGGCCTCCGGCATCCCCGCGCTGCGGGCCGCCACCTGGGAGCGGGCGAGGATCGGGGTGTCACCGGCTCCGGCGTCCACGGACCTGGTGACCGTCTCGTACGTGCTCAAGGAGCTCACGGCCGAGGACCGGGCCACCGTCGTGGACGCCGCGGCGTCGGCCGCGCAGGCCGTGGTGATCGTGGAGCCCGGCACCCCCGACGGCTACGACCGCGTCATCGAGGCACGCGACCGGCTGATCGCCGCAGGACTCCGCGTCGCGGCACCCTGCCCCCACGACGACGCGTGCCCCATCGAGCGGGGCACCGACTGGTGCCACTTCTCGGCGCGCGTCAGCCGCTCGTCCCTGCACCGCCGGGTCAAGGGCGGCTCGCTCAGCCACGAGGACGAGAAGTTCAGCTATGTCGTGGCGACCCGGTTCGCCACCGATCCGGTCACCGCCCGGGTCACCCGCAAGCCGCAGATCCGCAAGGGCCAGGTGCTGCTGGAGCTCTGCACGAAGGACGAGGGCCTGCGGCGCGCGACGGTCACCAAGCGGCACGGCGCGCTCTACCGTGCCGCCCGGGACACCGCGTGGGGCGACGCCTGGCCGCCGCCCGAGGGTGATTAGGGCCTTTCCGGATCAGGCCCGCAGCTCCTGGGTGCAGCACTTCACGCTGCCGCCGCCCTTGAGCAGTTCGCCCAGATCCATCGGGACCGGCTCGAAGCCCCGGTCCCGGAGCGGGTCGAGGAGCCCCACGGCGGCCTGCGGGAGCAGCACGTGGCGCCCGTCGCTCACCGCGTTGAGCCCCAGCCTGGCGGCGTCCGCCTCCTCGGCCAGCAGCGCGTCCGGGAAGAGCCGGGCCAGCACGGACCGGCTGCCCGGCGAGAAGGCTCCGGGGTAGTACATGATCTCGTCGCCCGCGTCGTCGAGGACGCACAGCGCCGTGTCCAGGTGGTAGTAGCGCGGGTCCACCAGATCGAGGCCGATCACCGGACGGCCGAAGAACTCCTGGGCCTCGTCGTGGGAGAGCGGACTGGACCGGAAGCCCCGCCCGGCCAGCAGATACGAGGCGGTCACCGCGAAGTCGCCCTCGCCCTCGTTGACATGGGCCGGCTCGCGGATCTCGGTGAAGCCGTTGGCCCGGAACCATTCCCGGTGGGCCTCGGCCTCCGCGTACCGCTCCCGGTAGGCGAAGAGGGCGCCGAGCACCCGGCCGTCGATGACCGTGGCCCCGTTGGCGGCGAACACCATGTCGGGGAGGTCGGGGCGGGGGGTGAGGAGCTCCACGGTGTGACCGAGGGCTCGGTAGCGGTCGCGCAGGTCCTCCCACTGGGTGGTGGCCAGGGGCAGGTCCACGGGTTTCGAGGGGTCCATCCACGGGTTGATGGAGTACGTGACCTCGAAGTGGGCCGGGGCGCACATCAGGTAGCGACGAGGGGTGGCGTCACGGGTCAATGCAGGCTCCTCACGAACGGCGGCCGTGGCCGCGGAACGGTGGGATGCGCACGGGGTTGTGTGCGTGAGTTCATGGTGCGCCGCGCCGGGCCGTTGCGCTGTGATCCGTTCGGGTGGTTCAGCGGACGGCGTGATGGGTGGGCCGGCGCCCTACAAGACGATACGTATCGGACCGTGAGCCTCTAGGCTGGCCGTATGTCACAGCACAAGGTCCCCGACTCCAGCCGCCGCAGCGACCGCTCCCGCCGCGCGATCCACGACGCCGCGCTCGCACTCGTCGGCGAGGTGGGGTATGCGAAGACGACGATCGAGGGTATCGCCGCCCGGGCCGGGGTCGGCAAGCAGACGATCTACCGCTGGTGGCCGTCGAAGGCGGCCGTGCTCATGGAGGCGTTCCTCGACATGGGCGCCCGGCAGGCGGCGGAGGCGGACGGAGCGGGAGGCGGCGGCGAACACGGGATTCCGGACACCGGCGACCTGGCGGCCGACCTCAAGCTGGTCCTGCGGGCCACGGTCGACGAGCTCAACGACCCCGCGACCGAGGCGCCCACCCGGGCCCTGACCGCCGAGGGCGTCATCGATCCGGCGCTCGGGGCCCAATTCGTAGAGAATCTGCTCGAACCCCAGCTTCAGTTGTATGTCACACGCCTGCTCTCCGCCCAGGAGGCCGGCGAGGTGCGCGCGGACGTCGATCCGCGCATCGCGCTGGAGCTCCTGATCGCCCCTCTCACCCACCGCTGGCTGCTGAGAACGCTTCCGCTCACCCATGCGTACGCGGACGCCGTCGTCGATCACGCCCTGCGCGGGCTCTTGATCCGGCCATGAAGCCGGCAGTGCATTTCGTGACATTCCGTACGGGTGTGACGACCTCTGCGCGACGGCCCGAGCACCCCGCTTGGGAAGTCCGGCCACTCGAGGAGCAGGATGGTGGGACCATGGAGAGGTAACCGCTGAGGTGAGGGGATTGATGGGCGCCGATTCCGGCCGCTACCGCGGCACAGAGGGCAGGATTTCCCAGTGGCTGCGCAGGCGGCCGAAGGCACAGCCGGAAGCCGACGAAGCGGTGCGGCTGGCGCTGCTCCTTGCCGTCGCCGAGGCAGGGATGCCGATCTCACCCGCCGCGCACCCGTCCGGATACCGATGTTCGTGCGAACGCGTCGGTTGTCCCACGCCCGCGCGGCACCCCATCTCGTTCGCCTGGCAGACGCAGTCCACGACGGACCGCGCCCAGGTCGAACGCTGGGCGGCCAATCAGCCGCTGGCCAACTTCATCACCGCGACGGGCATGATCCACGACGTCCTGGACGTCCCCCTCACCGCAGGGCTCGCCGCCTTGGAGCGGCTCACCGCTGCGGGGATCGACGTCGGCCCCGTGGCCCAGTCCGGTACCGACCGGATGCTCTTCTTCACCGCCACCCGCGGCACCCCGGACGACGAGGACGAGTGGTGGCCGTGCGAGCTGGACTGCCACCCCGAGACCATGGACGAGCACCCAGGGCTCCGCTGGCACTGCCGCGGGAGCTACGTCCTCGTGCCGCCCGCCCGGCTCCCCGGTGAGGTGGACGTGCACTGGATCCGCGGACCGGAGAACCCGCTGCCCGACCCGCTGACCCTGCTGGAGACGCTCACCGACGCCTGCGCGAGGTATGCGGACACGGCCGACGCGAGCGACCTCGACCACGATTCGGTGGCCTGGCCGCTCAGTCGCTGAGAGCGCCCGCGGTCCGGCCGCCCGGCCGCCGAGGGACCCGCCGGGCAACAGGGCCCGTGCAGGGCCCTGCCGTCCGAAGCGGTCAGGAGCCCTGCGCCGCGACCAGGCCGGGCAGCCGGTTCAGCACGCGCACCTTGCCGTCCGCGTCCCCCGCGCCCTTCTTGGGCACGTAGACCAGCTGGCTGGAGACCCGCTCCTTGGTGAGGGTGCTCTTCACCTCGCCGGTCAGCAGCGCCTGCACGTCCGCCGTGACCGTCGGCCGCAGCCCCTCGGCCGCCGTCTGCCGCTCGAAGTGCTTGCTGCTGAAGAAGACCAGCGCTCCGCCGTCCTCCGTCGTCAGGCCCAGCGGCGCGAACGTCCCGGATTCCAGCGCCTGGTCGACGAACTGGTACGAGAAGCCGGCCCTGCGGGTGTTCTTCCGCGCGTCCCGCCAGCCCGAGGTCATCGACCCCGGCGCGAACACATCCGGTGCGCCGTCACTGAGGTAGCCCGTGTACGTGGTGCTCAGGTCCGCCGGCGGGGTGGCCAGCGCGGCGTCCGTGTCCGCCGAGGGCACGGGCTGCGCCCAGCCGTCGGCGTCCTTGCGGAACTTCGGGATCTCCGACGGTGAGGCCACCGCCAGGTAGGAGACCTTCCACGGCGCGTCCGGCCCGGTGCGGACGAACGTCAGCAGCCAGCGGGTGTCCAGCTTCCCGCCGTCCTGGTCGCGGTTGGAGTCGGTGTCCGCGAGGAACCAGCGCGGCCAGCCCGCCTTCTTGGGAATGACGTACGAGGCGTCCGTCAGCTCCAGCGGCTTGTGCTGCGCGTTGCCCTCCGGACTGGTCTTCCGCCGCGCGGCCAGACCGGCCTGGTTGATCGCGCCCAGCGAACCGGTCACCCGGTCCTCGTCGAGCGCCGGATCGTATGCCTTGTCCGCCTTGTTGTAGGCGACGGTGAAGTCCTCCAGGGCCTTCGCGGCCTCGGACTTCGTCGCTCCCGGCACGACTTCCAGTTCACCGTGTACCGTCACGCAGCCGCTCGCCGTCACGACCAGTACCGTCGTCGTCGCGAGCCCCGCCGCCAGTCGACCCAGCCTTCTCATCCGTTGCCTTCTGCGCCTTCTGATCCGTCGTCCGCACTGACCGCCTGAACCCTACCGGGGCGAGGAACAGCGCGAGCGCGGGGATGAGATACAGCGCCCACACCGTGACCTGAAGAACGGTCGGATCGGCCTGGAAGTTGAAGACTCCCTTGAGCAGGGTGCCGTACCAGCTGTCCGGCGGAACCGTGGTCGTGATGTCGAACGCCTTGTTCTGCAGGCCGCCGAGGAAGCGGGCCTCCTGCAGGTCGTGCACGCCGTAGGCCAGCACGCCCGCCGCCACCACCACGAGCATGCCGCCCGTCCAGGTGAAGAACTTCGACAGGTTGATCCGCAGCGCACCCCGGTAGAACAGCCAGCTCAGCACGATGGCGCTCGCGATGCCCAGCAGCACCCCGATCAGGGGCGACGAGGAACCCTCACCGCTGGCCCGCACCGACGCCCACACGAACAGCGCGGTCTCCAGACCCTCACGGCCGACCGCCAGGAAGGCGGTGGCCACCAGGGCGCCGGTGCCCATCGCGAGCGCCGCGTCCAGCTTGCCGTGCAGCTCCCTCTTCAGATGCCGCGCGGTACGCCGCATCCAGAACACCATCCAGGTCACGAGCCCGACGGCGATGATCGACAGTGACCCCCCGAGCATCTCCTGCGCCTCGAACGTCAGCTCCTGGGAGCCGAATTCGAGCGCGGCGCCGAAGGCCAGCGAGATGGTGCAGGCGATGGCGATGCCGATCCACACCGGGCGCAGCGCGTCCCGGCGGCCGGTCTTGACCAGGTAGGCGACAAGGATGCAGACGACCAGGCCGGCCTCGAGCCCCTCGCGCAGGCCGATCAGATAGTTGCCGAACATGCCGGTCCTTCCACGGTGCAGCAGGTCATGAGAACAACGCCCGGGTCATGAGAACAACGCCCGGCCCCACCAGTCGTCCGTGTCACGGACGCCGGGCGGAACGGCGAAGACCGCCGAACCCACGTGCTGGATGTATTCGTTGAGGGCGTCCGAGGCCCCGAGACTGCGCTGCACCGGGATGAAGCCCGTGCGGACGTCCCGCTGGTAGGCCAGGAAGAAGAGTCCCGCGTCGAGCCTGCCCAGACCGTCCGTACCGTCGGTGAAGGAGTAGCCGCGACGCAGGATCGTCGCCCCGTTGTTGCTGTCCGGGTGCGCCAGGCGCACGTGCGCGGTCGGCAGCATCGCCTTCAGGAACGGCTCGTCGCGCTCCTTGGCCTTGCCGACCGGAGCACCCTCACCCTTGTCGCGGCCGAAGATGTCCTCCTGCTCCTGCAGCGGAGCGCGGTCCCACGTCTCGATGTGCATGCGGATGCGCCGGGCCACCAGATACGAACCCCCGGCCATCCAGTCCGTCCCGCCGGCCCACACGTGCTTCTTCAGAGCGGCGTCGTCCGTGCCCGAGATGTTCCGGGTGCCGTCCTTGAACCCCATCATGTTGCGCGGGGTCTGAGTACCGGGCGTCGTCGAGGACGTCTTGCCGAACCCCAGCTGCGACCAGCGGATGGCGGTGCGTCCCATCCCGATCCTGGCGAGGTTCCGGATGGCGTGCACGGCGACCTGCGGGTCGTCCGCGCACGCCTGGACGCACAGATCCCCGCCGCTACGGGCGGCGTCCAGATTGTCGCCGGGGAACTTCGGCAGGTCCACCAGTGCTTCGGGCCGCCGTTCGTCGAGGCCGAAGCGGTCCCTGGCGAACAGGGACGGGCCGAAGCCCAGCGTGAGCGTCAGCCGGGACGGCCTGAGGCCCAGCGCCTCGCCCGTGTCGTCCGGTGGGGCCTGGGCCGGCCCTCCGTACGCCCCCTCGCCCACGGTCCGTCCGGCCGTCATCCGCTCGGCGGCCCGGGTCCATTCCTCGAGGAGGGCGATCAGTTCGGCCCGGTCCTCCGTCGTCACGTCGAACGAGGCGAAGTGCAGCCTGTCCTGGACGGCGGTGGCGATCCCCGCCTGATGCGCTCCGTGGAAGGGCACCGCCGCACCGCTGTCCGAGGCCGGCTCCGTACCCTCGCCGGAACGCACCGCGGCGGCCGTGCCGCCCGCCGCCACGGCGCCGAGCGCCAGCCCGGCGCCGCCCCAGCCGAGCAGCGCCCTGCGCGACGGGGCGGGGGAGTGGCCGGCGCCCTCGCCCTCGCCCTCGGTCCCGATCTCGGTCTCGGTCATGATCGGGCTCCCGCTTACTTCGTGACCGCGGCGGCCAGCTTGGACAGCGGCTCCGCGAGCGCGTTGACCGCGTCCGAGAGCTCCTTGCGCTCCGCCTTGCCGACCTTGTCGTACGAGGTGAAGTCGTAGGAGGCCTTGTCCGCGCGGTACTTGTCCAGCAGGGTGTCCAGCGCCGCGAACTGCTTGTCCAGGGAGGCGGTCAGCGCGGCGTCGTTCTTCGACGCGATCGGCTTCAGGAGCTCGTAGGACTGCTCCGCGCCCTCGACGTTCGCCTTGAAGTCGACGAGGTCGGTGTGGCTGTAGCGCTCCTCCTCGCCGGTGACCTTGCCGGTGGCGACCTCGTCGAGGAGCTCCTTGGCGCCGTTGGCCATCGAGGTCGGGGTGATGTCGGCCCGGCCGACCCGCTTCTGCCAGTCCAGCAGGTCCTTGTAGAGGGTGGGCGCGAGGGCCTTCTCCTCGGCGCCCAGCTTCTTGTCCTGCCACAGCGCCTTCTCCAGGCGGTGCCAGCCCGTCCACTTCTGGCCGTCCTCCAGGCCGTCCTCGCGGACGTCGACCTTCGGGTCGATGTCACCGAAGGACTCGGCGACCGGCTCGGTGCGCTCCCAGCCGATCCGGGAGCCGGCGTACGCCTTCTTCGCCGCCTCGATGTCGCCCGCGGCGACGGCGTCCGTGAAGACCTTCACCTTGGGCAGAGTCTCGTCGGCCTGCGCCTGCACGTAGGTGCGGTAGCCGGCGACGGCCTTGTCCATCTCCGGGCTGCGCGCGGCGGCCTTGCCTCCGGTGACCTCGACCGTCTGCCGGATGCCCTTGCCCTTCATGCCGGGCTTGCAGGCGATCTCGTACGTGCCGGCCTTGATCTCGGCCGTGATCTTCGCCTTGGTGCCCGGGCCGATGTTCTCGCGCTCGGTGACGATCCGGTCGTCCGGGAAGAGGACGTAGACCTCGGTGACCTTGGATCCCTTGTTCTCCACGGCGAGTTCGACGTGGCCGGCCGGGATCTTCGTCGACGACACCTCGCAGGAGTCGTCCTTGGCGACCACCTCGACGGCGCCGGCGCCCTTGCCGTCGCTCTTCTCGGCGCAGCCCGTGACGGCAGTCAGTGCGGCCACCGCGGCGACAGCGGTGACGACGGAGGAACGAACGGCTCGCATGCGGGGCTCCACAAGGGTGAAAGAGCGGAAGGGTGGTGCGGACGAACAGCAGGTGAGGCGCGCCTAACTTAACCGTGCCTAACCTCACCGGTGCCAGTCATCGAGGTGATTCAGGTCTCACTCGCCCGGGCTGGAAACGGCCCGATCACGGTGCCCTCATGGGAAACCCACAGGAAGGTCAAACGCGGGTCAAGCAAGCCTTTTCGGTACGACGAGCGGTACCCCGGTCCGCGGATGGGGGAACACCTCGACCGGCTGCCGGTACACCTCGCCGAGCAGCGTGTCCGTGAACACCTCGGCGGGCGGCCCGGCCACCGCGACCCGGCCGCCGTGCAGCACCACGGCCCGGTCCGCGTACGCCGCCGCGAGGCCGAGGTCGTGCAGCACCACGACCACCGCGTCCCCGGCGGCGGCACGCTCGCGGCAGATCCGCAGGACCAGTTCCTGATGGCGCAGATCCAGCGCGGCCGTCGGTTCGTCCAGGAGCAGCAGCGGGGCGCGCTGCGCCAGCACCCGGGCCAGGGCGACCCGGGCGCGCTCGCCGCCGGACAGCGCGGAGAACGGGCGGGCGGCGAACCCGGTGACCTCCGTCGCGGCCATCGCGGCAGCGACCACGGCGTCGTCCTCGTCCTCACGGGCCGTACCCGCCCAGGGTGCCCGTCCCATCCGTACGACGTCCTCGACCGGGAACGGGAAGGCGAGCGCTGCGGACTGCGGCAGAACGGCCCGGCGCAGGGCCAGTTCGGGGGCCGGCCAGTCGGTGGCCGGCCGGCCGTCGATGCGCACCTCGCCGCTGTCCACGGGCAGGTCCGCGGCGAGCGCCGCCAGTAGCGTCGACTTCCCGGCTCCGTTCGGCCCGACGCGGGCCCAGCCGCCAGAAGAAGAACGGGCTGCCGAAGAGGTCAGCACGCCGAGCCCCCTTGGCGTCAGGGGCCCCCGCGCGGTGCTTGAATGCGCATGTGAACGACTTCGACGTACCCGACGGCATCGACGTACTGCGTGTGTTCTGCGGCCCGGACGGCCGCCACGGCAACGCGCTCGGCGTCGTACGCGACGGGCGCAGGTATCCGGACAACGAGTCCAGGCAGGCGCTCGCACGGAAGCTCGGCTTCAGCGAGACGGTGTTCGTGGACGACCCGGAGCGCGGCACGGTCGACATCCGCACGCCCGGGCTGCGGCTGCCGTTCGCGGGGCACCCGCTCGTCGGCGCCGCCTGGCTGCTCGACCTGGAGGTCCTCGAGCTGCCCATCGGGGACGTGACGGCCCGCCAGGACGGCGAGTTCACCTGGATCTCGGCCCGCCCGGAATGGGCGCCGCCGTGGGCGCTGGAGCGGTACGAGTCGGTCGCCGAGGTCGAGGCGCTGACGGGGCCGCCGCCCGGCGAGGGCTGGCTCTACGTCTGGGCCTGGGAGGACGAGGCCGCGGGCCGCGTACGGGCGCGGGCCTTCCCGCGGCGCGACGACGGGGGGATCGAGGAGGACGAGGCGACCGGTGCGGCGGCCATGCTGCTGAGCGCCGAGCTCGGCCGCGCCCTCAACATCACACAAGGACGCGGCTCCCAGATCCTCGCCGCACCCGCGCCTGACGGCACGACGGAGGTAGGGGGCCGCGTCCTTCTCGTGGTCACATCCTGACCGGGGCCCACGTGGCAGGCCGTTACGCGCTGAGCGGGAAGACCTCGCCGAGCTCGCGGAAGACGGCGGTGTTCAGCGCGAAGGCGCGCTTGCACTCGTCGATGATGCGCTGCTTCTCCAGGTCGTCGGCGTTCACCGCGTCCAGCAGCTCCCGGTACTCCCGCTTGAAGGCGGCCGGGTTGGAGATCTGCTCGAACACGTAGAACCGAACCCCGTCGCCCTTGCGCTCGAAGCCCCAGGTCTTCTCCGCCGTGCCGCGGATGATCTGGCCGCCCGAGAGGTCGCCGAGGTACCGGGTGTAGTGGTGCGCTATGTATCCGGCGGGCCACTCGCGGGCGCACTCGGCCACCCGCGCGGCGTACGCGGCCGTGGCGGGCAGCGGCTCCAGCCCCTCGCGCCACCCCTCGCCCCGCAGGTGGGCGAGGTCGCGCTCCAGCTCGGCCGTGCGCATCAGCTCCGGCTGGATGAAGGGCCCGGCGACCTGATCCTCACCAAGGGCCTGCGCGCCGTCCTCCAGCGCCCTGTAGACGAACCACAGCTGCTCGGTGTAGCGCGTGTACGCGTCCACTCCGAGCTGTCCGCCGAGCATGTCGCTCATGAAGGTCGAGGACTCCGCCTCAGTGTGCTGCTCGTGCGAAGCGGTGCGGATGAGAGTCGAGAAAGGCGTGGTGGTGGCGGTCGAGTCCAAGGCGGGCCTCCGGGGACCGAGGGGACGGGAAGTCCGGACAAAAATGCGTAAACCGGCAGCAGCTGTACACGCCGCCGCGCACCGATATGCTGATCCTCCTACTTAGGTTTACCTAAGTCAACAGGTTCCCGACCGTCTGTCGGTAAAAGCGACGCGCTACGGAAGCGTCAGGATCTCCGCTCCGGTCTCGGTCACCACCAGTGTGTGCTCGAACTGCGCGGTCCGCTTCCGGTCCTTCGTCACGACGGTCCAGCCGTCGTCCCACATGTCGTAGTCATGGGTCCCGAGCGTCAGCATCGGCTCGATGGTGAACGTCATCCCGGGCTGCATCACGGTCGTCGCGTGAGGGCTGTCGTAGTGCGGGATGATCAGGCCGGAGTGGAACGAGGAATTGATCCCGTGCCCCGTGAAGTCCCGCACGACCCCGTAGCCGAACCGCTTCGCGTACGACTCGATGACGCGCCCGATCACATTGATCTGCCGTCCGGGCCGCACCGCCTTGATGGCGCGGTTGAGCGACTCCCGGGTGCGCTCCACGAGGAGCCGCGACTCCTCGTCGACGTCGCCGCAGAGGTAGGTGGCGTTGTTGTCGCCGTGTACACCGTCGATGTACGCGGTGACGTCGAGGTTCACGATGTCGCCGTCCCGCAGCACGGTGGAGTCGGGGATGCCGTGGCAGATGACCTCGTTGAGCGAGGTGCAGAGCGACTTCGGGAAACCCCGGTAGCCGAGGGTCGACGGATACGCGCCGTGGTCCACCATGAACTCGTGGGCGACCCGGTCGAGTTCGTCGGTGGTGACCCCCGGGGCGATGTGCTTGGCGGCCTCCTCCATCGCCTGCGCCGCGATGCGGCCGGCGATCCGCATGCGCTCCACGGTGTCGGAGTCCTGGATCTCCGGCCCGGTGTACGGCGTGGGCGCGGGCTTCCCCACGTACTCGGGGCGCCGGATCCTTCCGGGAACGGAGCGGACGGGAGTGATCTCCCCTGGTACGAGAAGCGACTGGCCAGACATGTCAGCGAGTCTAACCAGCAGGCTCGGGGCACCATGGCAAGGAGGAAAGGATCCCGCAATGGCCCTGTTCAAGAAGCGCACGGTGGGCAAACCGGGCGAATGGTACTACTGCCTGGAGCACAAGAAGGTCGAGGAGGGCCCCGAGTGCCCCGGGAAGGACCGATTCGGCCCCTACGCCACCCAGGGGGAGGCGCAGCGCGCGATGGACACGGCGCGTGAGCGGAACCTGGAGTGGGAGAACGACCCGAAGTGGCACGACCGCTCGGACAGGCCGACGGACGAGACACCGGACTAGCCGCCGGACTGGTCGCCGGACTGGTCGCCGGACTGGTCGCCGGGCCCCGGCAGGTTCGCGATCCAGGGCAGGTTCGAGGCCCCGGTCACCAGCGGGCCGGTGGCGGGGCCGTCAGCTGGTCGGCCAGGCGGGAGAGGCGGTCGCGGAACGTGCGGCGGCCCCGGGGGGACGGGGTGCCGTTCTCTCCCGCCGCCGCGCTGACCAGGTGCTGGACCGTGTCCAGATCGACCTCGTCCTCGTCGGAGACCGTGAGCGCCTCGTGGGCGAGGCCCCGCACCTCCGGGTCGCCGCCGTCCAGCGCGAGCACGGTCGCGCCCGCGCGGCGCGCGTCGTGGACGCGTTCCAGCAGGCCGCTGCCCGGACGCTCGGGCGCCACCACGAGCAGCGTCTCGCCACGCCCGGCCGCCTCGATCCGGCCCAGACCGACGGCCAGCTGCACCGGGTCGTTCGGCTCCACCCGGTGGCGTACGAGAGTGGGCCGCAGTTGCGGCAGGCCCGACCATGTGGACTCGTCCACCAGGTGCGCGGCCATGTGCCACGGCTCGTAGACCTCGGTCCCCACCAGCAGCAGCCCGCCGCCCTGAGGGACGACCGACGACCGCAGGGTCCGGGCGAACCCCCGTGCCGCCGCGGGCCACTCGGTCCCGGCCAGTACTTCGCGCAGCAACGCGACACGCACAGCATCCATGACCCGGCATCATGCCCCCAACCGCCCGCCCCCGGCTGCCCGAACGCGGCAGTCCACCCGGACGGGAACTGCCGGGAACCGGCACTGCCGCCCGCTCGCCGGTCCTGCCACGATGACGCCATGACCACCGCACACACCTTCGCCCTGGCCTGGATACTCGGCTGGACGCTGCTGGTCCTGCCGCTGTCGATCGCGCTCCTGTGCGGCTGGGCCTCCGCATGGGTACGCCGCCGCGCCACGCCTCGCATGCTGCGGATGCGCGGCATCGGAGGCCTGATCCTCTGGGCGAGCGCCGTGACGTCGGCCGTACTCCTGTCGGCCGGGGTCTACGGCGACCGGTACTACCTCGGGGTCCTGGTGGGACCGGTGGCGGTGCTCGCCGCGATCGTCCTGGTCGCGGTGACGGATGTCGCGGAGCGGCGACGGGGCAGGGTGCCCTTCCCTACCTCGCAGTAGGGTCGGCGCCATGACTACGAATGACAGTGGAAGCGCCCCCAAGCCCCCCGCCAAGGACCCCTGGGACCTCCCCGACGTGTCCGGCCTGACCGTGGGCGTACTCGGCGGAACCGGCCCCCAGGGCCGCGGTCTCGCCTACCGCTTCGCCCGCGCCGGACAGAAGGTCGTCATCGGCTCGCGCGCCGCCGACCGTGCCGAGGCCGCCGCCGCCGAGCTGGGCCACGGCGTCGAGGGCGCGGACAACGCGGAGTGCGCGCGCCGCAGCGACGTCGTGATCGTCGCCGTACCGTGGGACGGCCATGCCAAGACGCTCGAGTCACTGCGCGAGGAGCTCGCCGGAAAGCTCGTCGTCGACTGTGTCAACCCGCTCGGCTTCGACAAGAAGGGCGCCTACGCCCTGAAGCCCGAGGAGGGCAGTGCTGCCGAGCAGGCAGCCGTCCTGCTGCCCGACTCCCGGGTCACCGCCGCCTTCCACCACCTGTCGGCCGTGCTCCTCCAGGACGAGGCGATCGAGGAGATCGACACCGACGTCATGGTGCTGGGAGAGGCACGCGCAGACACCGACACCGTGCAGGCGCTCGCGAGCCGTATCCCCGGCATGCGCGGCGTCTTCGCCGGCCGGCTGCGCAACGCGCACCAGGTCGAGTCGCTCGTGGCGAACCTGATCTCCGTCAACCGCCGCTACAAGGCACACGCGGGGCTGCGCACCACCGACGTGTGAGCCCGTGCCCGGAGCCGAATCGGGCGTGAGGGACACTGGACGGGACCACGCACCATCCCCGGACAGGAGCACCAGCCCTCATGCCCCGCCTCGCTCTCTACGCCAGCATCGTCTGCGTCCTCGCCGTCGCCGCAGCCGTGGTGTCCTTCGTCGAGGGCAGCCTCCTCGGGATCGTCTGGGTGCTGCTCGCCGGCCTCTCCTCGAACATGGCGTGGTTCTACGTGCGCAAGCACAGGGCGGAATCCCGCGCCGAGGCCGCCGCGCGCTAGGAGTTGTCGTCAAAGTGTCACGCCCGCATCAGCAGCGAGGCGAGGGTGACGGCGGCCTGGTAGGACTCGGCGGTTTGTCGTAGCGGGCCGCGATGCCGCGCCATTGCTTCAAGCGGTTGAAGCACCGTTCCACGACGTTGCGCTGCTTGCAGATTTCGCGATCGACTGTCGGGGGGCGTCCGCCGAGGCTGCCGCGCCGGGCCCGGTTGCGGATCTGGTCGGCTCGTTCCGGGATGGTGTGCGTGATGCCCCGGCGCCGCAGCCAGGCCTCGCCTTCGAGCTGTAGCCCTTGTCTCCCAGGACGTGTTCGGGTCGCACGCGGGGTCGGCCAGGACCGGTGCGGGGCACCCGTATCGCCTCCATCACGGCGGTGAACTGGGTGCAGTCGTTGGTGTTCCCGCCGGTGAGAACGAAGGCGAGTGGTCGGCCGACAGCGTCGCAGACCAGGTGAATCTTGCTGGTCGGTCCGCCTCTGGAGCGGCCGAGCGCGGGGTTCCGGAGCCCCCTTTTCGGGCTCCGGCCGCGCGCTGGTGGGCTCGCACGATGGTTTGGAGACACCTCCGCGAGGGGTCAGCTGATCGGCAGCGTGCTGTTCTCCTGTCGGGAGGCTGTGCCGAGCAATGTACGTGCGACGTCTTCCAGGGATCCGAGCAGCGGGTTCAGGTCGCCGGCGCGCGTGACGAGCACGAGCTCGCAGGGATCGATGTCGATGACGGGCACCAGGGCGATGTCCTCGCGCACAGCAGCGCGTCGATCGGCGGCAGGGAAGATCGCGACACAGTGGCCGGTGGCGATGAGTTCCAGCTTGTCCTCGTAGCTGTCGTCCATCGCGGGCGGGGGTGGTGCCGGGCGGTCGTCGACCGGCTTGGGCGTGCTCCAGACAACCGGAGTGCTGACGCAGGCCACCAGTTCCTCGTCCGACAGAGCCCGCAGGCTGACGGCTTTCTCGTTCGCCAGATGATGACTCGCCGATGTGACGAGTACCCGCGATTCCTGATGGAGCTTGGTCACCCTAAAGCCGTCCGTGGGGAAGGGCAGGGGCCTGTACACAACGAGGGCGTCGACCCGCCCCTCGGCGAGGGCGCGCGTGTCCCGCCAGTCGAGGTGCCGGGTGCGGACCTGGCCGTCGGGGTGTCGGCGGCGCAGTTCCTGCACACAGGCGGTGATGACCAGTCCTTCGGCGCAGCCGACGGTGACGGTACGGGGCTGGACGGCGGCTCTGGCCGTGCGAGCGGCTTGCTCGGCCTCTTGGAGCAGTTTCCGGGCCCTGGGAAGGAATGCCTGACCGGCGTCGGTGAGGCTGCTGCCCTGCGGCGAGCGGTCGAAAAGCCGGACACCGAGCTGAGCCTCAAGTCGCTGGATCTGGCGGCTCAGCGACGGCTGTGCCAGGTGCAGCTTGGTGGCGGCCCGACCGAAGTTGCCGTACTCAGCCACGACTGTGAAATAGCGCACGAGCCGGAGATCGACGTCCATTCGCCCAGGGTACGTCGCGCGTCGTCATACGCCTGGGGCATGACGGCATACGGAACAGGTCTTGGACAGGGTGTGCGGGTGGATATTGGCTTGAGGGCATGACCACTTATGACGGCAAGAAGATCGTGATCACGGGCGGAAGCAGCGGTATTGGCCTCGCTACGGCCCGGTTGTTCGCGGACGGTGGGGCGCAGGTACTGATCACCGGCCGCACCCGATCCACTCTGGACGCCGCGCTTGAGCAGCTGGGGGACAAGGCGGTCGGGGTCCGCAGCGACGCCGCGTCCATGAAGGACATCAAGGCGCTGGCCGGCACGGTCCAGGAGCGGTTCGGTGCGGTGGACGCGCTGTTCGTCAACGCCGGCGTCACCGAGTCCGCGCCGTTCGACTCGACGACGGAGGAGATGTACGACACGCTGTTCGACATCAACACCAAGGGCCCGTACTTCACGGTGCAGGCGTTGGCGCCGCTGTTGCGCGAGGGAAGCGGCGTGGTCCTCACCACGTCGGTGGTGAACGTCCTGGGCCTCGACACGCTCAGTGTCTACTCGGCGAGCAAGGCAGCCCTGCGGTCGATGACGCGCACCCTGGCCCGCGAGCTGCTGCCGCACAAGGTGCGGGTCAATGCCGTGAGCCCCGGCCCGACCGACACGGGCATCCTGGACCGCTCCGTCCCCGCCGACGTCGCCGAGACGATAAAGGACACCTACCGGAGCACCAACCCGATGCAGCGGCTGGGGACGTCCGAGGAAGTGGCCGCCGCGGTGGCGTACTTGGCGTTCGGTGCGACCTTCTCGACGGGAACGGAGTTCCCTGTCGACGGAGGGGCGTCGCAGCTCTAGGCCGTTTGCGCAGAGTCGCGTCGTCGCCCGAAGGGCAGGCGGGACTTTGAAGACGGGCCCTAAGGGCTGTCCCGTAATGCCCGGTGGATCAGCGCGCGGCGTCGGATGCGGTGCATCGCAAGGCGGAGGGGCATCCTCATACTGGGCGTATTCGGGCGACCCGACAACGCGGCGAGGTGCCGTAGCTGTCGTCGTGCGCCCGCCGGGGGATTACGGGACAGCCCTTAGCGGATCATCGCGCAGCCCGGGTCCTGGTCGCCGAACCACTCCTGCCAGAAGCGGTAGGTGTCGAGCCCGCAGTAGGTCTCGACCTCGTTGACGCCCAGGCCCCGCAGCAGCGCGTCCACCGCGTCGAAGAAGACCCCGTTGACCTCCGGGATCCACAGGAGCGCGAAGACCGCGATCAGCCCGAAGGGCGCGAACGGCTCCACCTGACGCCGGATTTTGTACGACAGCCACGGCTCGATCACGCCGTAGCCGTCGAGCCCCGGGACCGGCAGGAAATTCAGGATCGCCGCCGTCACCTGGAGCAGCGCGAGGAACGCCAGCGCGAGCCGGAAGGACAGCGGGACGCCGTCCAGGGCGCCCAGCCAGAACGGCGCCGTGCAGACGACGGCGAACAGCACGTTCGTCAGGGGGCCGGCCGCCGAGATCAGGCTGTGCTTCCAGCGCCCGCTGATGCGGCCCCGCTCGATGTAGACCGCCCCGCCCGGCAGGCCGATGCCGCCCATGATCACGAACAGCACGGGCAGCACGATGCTCAGCAGCGCATGGGTGTACTTGAGCGGGTTGAGTGTCAGATAGCCCTTCGCCCCGATCGAGATGTCGCCGCTGTGCAGGGCGGTGCGCGCGTGCGCGTACTCGTGGAGGCAGAGCGAGACGATCCAGGCCGCTGTGACGAACAGGAAGACCGCGAAGCCGGTCTGCTCGGCGAAGTCCGTCCACACCGCCCAGCCCGAGACGGCCATGACGGCGACGATCCCGAGGAAGATCGGACTGACCCGCCGGTCGCTGGGACGGCGGAACGCGGTGGTCATCGGCGGCACTCCTGAGGGCTGGACGGCGGCTGAGGCCCCCGAGAGTACGGGTGACACGGCGAGAACGTCTCACAGGTGGGTGGTAGTTCCACGGAGGGCGGACCCGTCACGGACAATGGGCGCGTGCACTACGGCATCCTCGGTACCACCCGCGCTCTCCGCGCCGACGGCACGGCCGTCGCCCTCGGCGGGGCGCGGCTGCGCGCCCTGCTCACCGTGCTCGCCCTGCGCCCGGGACATACGGTCCCGGCCGGGCACCTCGTCGACGAGGTGTGGGACGGCGACCCGCCCGCCGACGCCTCCGGCGCCCTCCAGGCACTCGTCGGCCGCCTCAGGCGTGCGCTGGGCCGGGACGCGGTCGAATCGGTGGAGAACGGCTACCGTCTCGCCGCCGACCCGGACGCCGTGGACCTGCACCGCTTCGAGCGGCTCGCGAAGGAGGGCGCCCGGGCGCTGGAGGAGGAGGGCGATGCGGCGAAGGCCGCCACGATCCTCGACGACGCGCTCGCCCTGTGGCGCGGGCCCGCCCTGGCCGACCTGCCGGACCGCGCCGTGGCGGCGGCCCGCTGGGAGGCCAGGCGCCTGGACGCCCGCCGGACCCGGATCGAGGCCGTCCTCGCGCAGGGCCGTGCCGACGACGCCCTGCCCGAACTCGCCGGGCTCTGCGCCGACCACCCGCTGGACGAACCCCTGCAGGCCCTCCGTATCAGGGCACTGCGGGACGCAGGCCGCACCGCGCAGGCACTCGCGGTGTACGACGAGGTGCGCACCCTGCTCGCCGACCGGCTGGGCACCGACCCGGGACCCGCCCTGCGAGCCCTGTACGAGGGGCTGCTGCACCAGGACCCGCCCGCCCCCGCCCCCGCTCCCACCCCCCTTCCCGCCCGGCACGGCAATCTGCGGGCCAGGCTCACGAGCTTCGTAGGGCGTGAGGCGGACATCGCGGACCTGGGCGAGGACCTGACCCGGGCCCGGCTGGTCACCCTCCTCGGACCCGGTGGCGCGGGGAAGACCAGGCTGTCCCAGGAGGCCGCCGAGACGGTCGCCGCCTCCTGGCCGGACGGCGTCTGGCTGGCGGAGCTCGCGCCGGTCGACGATCCCGAAGCGGTGCCGGAGGCTGTGCTCACCGCCCTCGGTGGCCGTGAGACGGTGCTGCGCGGGGCGGGCGCCGAGGAGATCCGGGCGGCGGAGCGGGGCGCGGGCGAACCGCTCACCCGGCTCACCGAACACTGCTCCGGGCGTCGCATGCTGCTGCTCCTGGACAACTGCGAGCACCTCATCGAGGCGGCCGCGGCCCTCGCCGACCACTTGCTGGCCCGCTGCCCCGGTCTCACCGTCCTCGCCACCAGCCGTGAGCCCCTCGGCGTGCCGGGCGAGTTCGTCCGGCCGGTCGACCCGCTGCCCGACCCGATGGCGCTGCGCCTGCTCGCCGAGCGCGGGGCCGCAGCGCAGTCCGGCTTCAGGGTCGACGCGGACGAGCGGACTGCGGCGGCCTGCGCCGAGATCTGCCACCGCCTCGACGGGCTTCCGCTCGCGATCGAACTCGCCGCCGCCCGGCTGCGCATGCTCACCCCGCGCCAGATCGCCGACCGCCTCGACGACCGCTTCCGTCTCCTGACCAGCGGCAGCCGCACCGTGCTGCCCCGCCAGCAGACCCTGCGGGCGGTCGTCGACTGGTCCTGGGACCTCCTGGACGAGGACGAACGCACCGCCCTGCGCCGGCTGTCGGTCTTCTCCGGCGGCTGCACCCTCGCCGCCGCCGAGGCGGTCTGCGCGGAACGCCCCCAGGAGGCGTACGACGTCGCCGGGGTGCTCGGCTCGCTGGTCGACAAGTCCCTCGTCGTCGCCGCCCCCGCAGCGGACGGCGGGATGCGCTACCGCCTCCTGGAGACCGTCGGTGAGTACGCCGCCGAACGGCTCGAAGAGGCAGGGGAGCGGGACGCCGTCGAACGGCAGCACCTCACGTTCTACCGGGAACTGGCCCGCACCACCGACCCCGAACTCCGGGGCGCCGGACAGCTCGCCGCCCTCGAACTCTTCCAGCGCGAGTACGAGAACCTGCGCACGGCCCTGCGGCATGCCGTCGCCGCGCGTGACGAGCAGGAATCGCTCAGCATGGTGCTCTCGCTCGCCTGGTACTGGCAGATGCGTGATCTGCGCAGCGACGCCCTGCAGTGGTCCGAAGCCGCCGCGGCGCTCGGCCCCGATCCGTTCGCCGTGCCCGCCGCTCCCGCGCCCTCGCTCACGGAACGCTGCACCGACGCGCCGCCGCCGTTGGGTCCCGAAATGCTCCAGGAGGCGCGGCGACAGGTGGCGCTGGTCCAGATGGCCAGCCTGGACCACGCGATGGACGTCTGGGCGAACGAGGCCGGTATGGCGCGACTGCGGGTCATCGCCGCCACCTACCGGGCCGGCCAGCCACAGACCTGCCGCAGCCCGGGCTCTCTCTGGTTCTTCGCCGTAGTGCTCACGGGGGACAGCTCGGACCTGCGCGGGCTGCTGGACGAGACGGTCCGCGCCTCACGGGAACTCGGATACGACTGGGACCTGGCCGCCGCGCTCCAGATGCGTGCCAACGTACTGGCCAACCGGCCCGACTGGGCGGGCGCGGCCCTCGCGGACGCCGACGAGAGCCTTGAGATCGTCCGCCGTCTCGGCGACGACTGGGGTGCGGCGGAGGCGCTCTCCTCGCGCGGCGAGGCCAATGAGAAGAAGGGCGACTACACCCGGGCGGCCGACGACTACCAGGCCGCGATCGGCTACGCGGAGAAGCTCGGCGCCCGGGCCCAGGTGCTGGTGCTCCGCACCCGGTACGCCTCCGCACTGATCGAGCTCGGCCGCGGCGCGGAGGGGGAGGCGATCCTTCGGGAGGTCCTCACCGAGGGGCGGCACGTCGGGCACGAGGGGACGGCGTTCGCCCGGTTCTTCCTGGCCATGTGGCTGGGCACGGCCGGCCGCACCGTCGAGGCTCGCGAGCAACTCGGCTTGTTGTACGAGGATTTCAGGTCCGCGTCCATCGGGGTCTTCGAGGCGTTCGTGCTGGGCGGCATGGCCTGGCTGGACAATCAGGAGGGGCTGTACGCGGACGCCCTGGTCCGGAGCCGGGAGGCGCTGGCACGGGCCGACGACCGGTTGTCGCAGATGGTGGCGCCGCAGATGCACCTGCTCTACCTGGTCACGGTGGCGCGGGCACTGGGCGGGCTCGGCGGGGAGCGCCGGGCCGCCCTCGCGGCGCGGCTGCTGGCCGCCGGACAGGCGCTGCTGCCGGAGGGGTACGTACCGACGTCGATGGAGCGGGACAACTACGCCGCGGCGGAGGAACTGGCCCGCGGTGTTCTCGGGGACGCCGCCTACGACGCCGCGTACGCCGAGGGCGGCGGCCTCTCCCAGGAGGAGGCCACCGCCCTCGTCGACGCGTACCGGGACTGATCCGTCAGGACTTCTTGCGGAACTTGGACACCGCGAGCGGGGCCATCACCGCGGTGATGACCACGGTCCAGCCGAGCGTCAGCCAGACCGAGTTGCCGAGCGGGCCGCCCATCATCAGTCCGCGGGCCGAGTCGGCCAGGTTGGACAGCGGGTTGTAGTCCGTGAACGTCTGGAGCCAGCCGGGCATGGTCTGGGTCGGGGCGAAGATGGAGGATCCGAACTGGAGCGGCATCATCACGAGCATCCCCATTCCCTGGACCGCCTGGGCCGTCTTCATGCTCAGTCCGAGCAGGATGAAGATCCACATGATGGCGGCGCCGAACGCGGCCGCCAGGCCGATCGCGCCGATCAGCCCCAGCACCGACCCGTGGAGTTCCATGCCGAGTGCGAAGCCCATGCCCAGCAGGATCAGCGTGGCGACCATCATCCGGCCGAGCTCGACCACGATCTTCGCGATGAGCACCGAGGAGCGGGCGATCGGCATCGTCCGGAACCGGTCCATGACCCCCTTGCGGAAGTCGTCGTTGACACCGCTGCCGACGGCCATGGCGATGTTCATGCCCATCATCGCCATCAGGCCGGGGATCAGGTAGTTGAGGTAGTCCTGTCGGTCGCCGCCCAGGCTGCTGCCGACCGAGCCGCCGAACACGTAGACGAACAGCAGCACGAAGATGACCGGCATCAGGAGCGCGTCGAACATCGACTCCGGATCCTTCTTGATCTGGAGCAGATTGCGCCGTACCAGTGCCCCGATGTGGCGAAGGTTGTTCCGCAGCCCGATCCGGCCCTCGTCGTGGAGCTTCGTGGCTTGTGCGGACGTGCCCGCGTCGGTGGGGGTGGGCGTCAGAGTCGTCGTGCTCATGCCGCGACCTCCTGGGGGATCGAGTCGGTGACGGTGGCCTTGTCGCCCGTGATGGCGAGGAAGACCTCGTCCAGGCTCGGCAGTGCGGTGGCGACGTGGGCGAGGGAGAAGCCCCGGGTGCCGAGCAGGCCGATCACGGCGGTCAGCTGCGCGTCGCTGAGGATCGGTACGTAGAGCAGCCCCTCGTCCGGGACCGCCTGGGCTCCCGCGACGCCGTCGAGACCGGCCTCCCGCAGCGCCTGCGCCATCGCGGCCAGTTCTGCCGGGTCGGAGGGCCGGATCTGCAGGGTGCGGCCGCCGACCTTGGCCTTGAGCTCGTCGACCCCGCCCCGGGCGATGATCTTGCCCTTGTCGATGACGGTGAGCTCGCTCGCGAGCTGCTCCGCCTCCTCCATGTACTGGGTGGTGAGCAGCACGGTCGCCCCCTCCGCGACCATCCGCTGCACCTCGTCCCAGACCTCGTTGCGGGTACGGGGGTCGAGCCCCGTCGTCGGCTCGTCCAGGTAGAGGACGGCCGGGCTGCCGATCATGGATGCGGCCAGGTCCAGTCGGCGCCGCATGCCGCCGGAGTAGTCCATGGCGGCCTTCTTGGCGGCGTCGGTGAGGGAGAAGCGCTCCAGCAGCTCGTCGGCGCGGGACCGTGCCTTCTTGCGCGGCAGGTCGAGCAGCCGCCCGATCATGTAGAGGTTCTCCCAGCCGGAGAGCTTCTCGTCGACCGAGGCGTACTGCCCGGTCAGGCCTATGGTGCGGCGCAGCTGCCGGGGCTGCTTCACCACGTCGTAGCCCGCCACGACCGCGTGCCCGGCGTCGGGCAGGATCAGGGTGGACAGGCAGCGTACGAGGGTGGTCTTTCCGGCGCCGTTGGGCCCGAGCACGCCGAGGACGGTGCCCTCGCGTACATCGAGGTCCACACCGTCCAGCGCCTTGGTCTCGCCGTAGTGCTTGACCAGCCCCCGCACCTCGACGGCGTTCCTGCCGCCCCTGAGGTTCTTGTCGATTTGCGTCATGGACACCATCAGACCAGCCGCCACCGACAAGTCACCGACATGTCGCTGACAGCGGACCGACAGCAGGCGACAGCCCGCCGATGGGGGAAGTCGGCGGGCTGTCGGTGGTGCGGCAGTGGTCGTGTGGGCGTCAGTGGAAGGTGTGCTCCGCCGCAGGGAACGTGCCGCCGATGACCTCTTCGGCGTACTCCTTGGCGGCGTCGGCGAGCACCTGACGCATGTTCGCGTACTGCTTGGTGAAGCGCGGGACCTTGCCGCCGGTCAGTCCGACCATGTCGGTGTAGACCAGCACCTGCGCGTCCGTGTCGGGCCCGGCGCCGATGCCGACGGTCGGGATGTGCAGCGTGCGGGTGACCTCGGCGGCCAGTTCAGCCGGTACGAGCTCCAGGACGACGGCGAACGCGCCCGCGTCCTGCACCGCCTTCGCGTCGCGCAGCAGCTGCTGGGCGGCCTCCTCGCCGCGGCCCTGCACCCGGTAGCCCATCGCGTTGACGGACTGCGGGGTCAGGCCGATGTGGCCCATGACCGGGATGCCGGCCTCGACCAGGAGCCGGATCTGCTCGTGGGAGCGCTCGCCGCCCTCCAGCTTGACCGCGCCGACGCCGGCGTCCTTGATCAGCCGGGTGGCGTTGCGCAGGGCCTGGACCGGGCCCTCCTGGTACGCACCGAAGGGCAGGTCGGCGACGATGAGGGCGCGCTTGGTGCCGCGTACGACGGCGGCCGAGAGGATGGCCATCTCGTCCATGGTGACGGGCACGGTGGTCTCGTAACCGAGGTGACAGTTGCCCATGGAGTCGCCGACGAGCATGACCGGGATGCCGGCCTCGTCGAAGACGGACGCGGTCATCGCGTCGTAGGCGGTGAGCATGGGCCACTTCTCGCCCCGCTCGCTGGCGGCGGCGATGTCGTTGACGGTGATGCGGCGGGTGCTTTTGCCCCCGTACAGCGCCTTGTCGGCACCGGGGGTGGGACCCGCGGGGGGTGTGGCGGACTGGTTCTGCGCAGCCTGAAGCGACATGGCCAACGGCTCCTTCGTCATCTCGAGGCGCCCTGACGGCGTCCCCGGATCCCTTCCATGGTGGCATCCCGGAACCGTTCCCGGGAAGTGGGCCCACCGCGCCCGGTGAACGGTGCGCGGCAACCGGGTAAAGTCTTTACAATACGAGACGGTCTCGTATTGGAAGTCCGCTAGAGTCTCGGCCATGTCCATACCGTCCGGCGCTCCCGTCGCCGCGCCCCGTGTCCCGGAGGCGGTCCACCGCCGCCGCTGGGCCATCCTCGGCGTCCTCATGTTCAGCCTGCTCATCGTCGTTCTGGACAACTCGATCCTGAACGTCGCGGTCAAGACGATCGCCAGCCCCGCGCCGACCGGTATCGGCGCCACCCAGAGCGAGCTCGAGTGGGCGATCAACTCCTACACGCTCGTCTTCGCCGGACTGCTGTTCACCGCAGGTCTGCTGGGCGACCGCATCGGCCGCAAGAAGGTCCTGCTGGCCGGAATCCTGGTCTTCGGCCTCGGCTCCGCCCTGGCCGCGCTCTCCTCCTCGCCCGGCGAGCTCATCACCTGGCGCGCGCTGATGGGCTTCGGCGCGGCCTTCGTGATGCCCGCCACCCTCGCCGTCCTGATGAACGTCTTCGAGCGCGACGAGCAGCCCAAGGCCATCGGTATCTGGGCCGGCAGCGTCGGCCTCGGCATCGCGATCGGCCCGATCACCGGCGGATTGCTCCTGGAGCACTTCTGGTGGGGCTCGATCTTCCTGGTCAACGTGCCCGTGGTGATCATCGCGCTCATCGCCATGGCCGTCCTCGTGCCCGACTCCCGGGACCCCGCCCCCGGCCGCGTCGACCCGTTCGGGGTTGTCCTGTCCATCGTCGGCCTGGTCCTGCTGGTCTACGGCATCATCCGGGGCGGCGAACTCGCCTCCTTCACCGACGTCACCGTGCTCGCACCGCTGATCGGCGGCCTGCTGGTACTGGCCGGCTTCGTATGGCACGAGAAGCGCAGCAGCCACCCGTCGATCGACATCTCCTACTTCCGCAAGCCCGCCTTCTCCGCCGCCGTCGCCGCCATCGCGCTGGTCTTCTTCGCGCTGATGGGTGTCACCTTCTTCTCCGCCTTCTATCTGCAGAGCGTGCGCGGCTACACCGCGCTGGAGTCCGGGCTGCTGATCCTGCCGCTCGCCGCCGCGCAGATGATCTTCGCGCCGCGTGCCCGCCTGGTCGTCGACCGGTTCGGGGCCCGGGCGGTCTGCACCGTCGGCATGCTGCTCGTCGCCGCCGGTCTCGCCGCCTTCGCGCTGTTCGGCGCGGACACCCCGCTGTGGGTGCTGTGCCTGGTCTTCTTCGTCCAGGGCACCGGCATGGCGCACATCATGCCGCCCGTCACCGTCGCCGTGATGCAGGCCCTGCCCCGCGAGCGGGCCGGCTCGGGCTCCGCCATCAACAACACGTTCCGCCAGGTGGGCGGCGCGCTCGGCATCGCCGTACTCGGCTCGGTGCTCTCCACGGTCTACCGGGGTGACATCGAGGGCCACCTCGACGGCGTACCGGCCCCCGCGCGGGATGTCGCGGGCGAGTCCATCGAGGCGACCCTGGGCTTCGCGGAGAAGCTGGGCCCGGCGGGCAAGCCGCTGATCGCCGCGGCGAACGACGCGTTCATCGGGGCGATGCACGTCACCGCACTCGGCTCGGCGGCGGTCGCGCTGATCGGGGCGGCGGTGGTGGCCGCGTTCCTTCCGGGCCGACAGCAGGCGCAGGCCGGGCCGGACCCGGCCCGGCAGGCGGCCGAGGAGCCGGTGCACCAGTCCTGACCCACCGCTCCGGCCGGGGAGTCGCTCCACCCCCGGCCGGTCGGCGAGAATCGAGACGTACGGGCAAGTGAACGGCGGACGGCGCAGCGAGAGGCGGCCCACGTGCGGCAGGCGGCACAGAACCCGGTGCAGGACCCGGCCGCGGGCCCGGCGGGCCCGCCCTGCCAGGGCCAGGAGCCGCGCCGCGGCCGCCCCCGCAGCGCGGCCGTGGAGCGGGCGATCCTCGACGCCGTCGTGCAGCTGCTGGAGGCGGGGGAGACCCTGGACGGCCTGTCCATCGAGCGCATCGCCCGTACCGCCGGGGTCGGCAAGGCCACCATCTACCGCCGCTGGAGCGGCAAGGAGGAGCTCTTCGTCGACGTCCTGCGCGACATAGAGCCCGCCGATCCCACCGTCTCCGGCACCGCCGGCCTGGACGACCTGCGCGTACTGCTGGAGTCCATGCGCACGCGCGGTCTCGCCCAGCGCTCCTCCGCCCTCCTGCACAACGTGTTCGTGCAGATGAAGAAGCACCCCAGGCTCTGGACCGAATACCAGAGCACCGTCATCGCGCCGCGCCGCGTCGCGATGCTGGCCGCCGTGCAGCGGGCGGTGGACGCGGGCGAGCTCCGCGACGACCTCGACGTGGAGCTCATGGACGACCTGTTCCTCGGGCCCATGCTGGTCCGCACCGTCCACCGCCCCGAAGCACCCCTGCCGGAGGACCTCGCCGACCGCATCATCCGTACCCTCCTCCAGGGCCTCGCGCCGCGCTCGTCGAAACCGCAGGTCACAGCCGTGGAGCCGACGTCCGCCCCCGTGTGATCGTTCCGTCACAAACCTCGGGAACCGTCACCGTGGCAGGAACCCGCAGCACCGCATCCGTCGTCCTGATTCCAATACGGCCGTCGTCGACGGCGGGAACGGCGTCACCCATCGCCTAGGGTCAAGAGGCGCGGTGATGTGTACGGACAGGCAGTGAGGACGAGCGCAATGGTGCAGGCGTACAGGGCGGACACCGAGAACGCCGGTGCGGGTTCGCAGCCGGTCTCCCGTTTCCGGGCCATGTGCCGGAGACTGGCCTCGGACCGGGGCATCTGGCGGCGCGGCATCCTCCTGGCGCTCTGCTCGGTGTTCCTGACCGTCGTGATGGTCTTCCACTCGGACATCCCGAACACCATCGGCAACCTGGGCAGCCTCATCGAGACGTTCCTGCCATGGTTCGGCCTTCTCCTGCCGCTGCTGCTGATCCTCGGTCTGGTGCGGCGTTCCGCGACGGCGGTGATCGCCCTCGTCCTGCCGGTCGCCGTCTGGCTCAACCTCTTCGGCGGCCTGCTGTTCGCCGACAAGTCGGGCACCGGCGGCGACCTCACGGTCGCCACGCACAACGTCAACGCGGGCAACCCCGACCCCGCGGGCACCGCCCAGCAGGTCGCGGGCTCCGGCGCGGACATCCTGGCGCTGCAGGAACTCCCGAGCGGCAAGGTGGAGGCCTACGAGGACGCCCTCGCCGACCGCTATCCGCACCACTCGGTGCAGGGCACCGTGGGCCTGTGGAGCAAGTACCCGGTGACGGACTCCAGCCCCGTCGACATCAAGCTGGGCTGGACCCGCGCGATGAGCGCGACGGTCACCACCCCCGAGGGCCCGGTCAAGGTGTACGTCGCCCACCTCCCCTCCGTGCGGGTCAAGCTGAACGCGGGCTTCACCGCCAACCAGCGGGACGACAGCGCGGACGCCCTGGGCGAGGCGATCTCCGACGAACCGATGGACCGGGTCGTTCTGCTCGGCGACCTGAACGGCACGATGAACGACCGCTCGCTGAACGCGGTCACCGCCCAGATGCGCTCCACCCAGGGCGCTGCGGGCGACGGCTTCGGCTTCAGCTGGCCGGCGTCCTTCCCGATGGCGCGGATCGACCAGATCATGGTGCGGGGCGTCGAGCCCCTCGCCTCCTGGACCCTCCCCGCCACGGACAGCGACCACCTCCCGATCGCGGCCCGCGTGCAATGGTGAGCGCTGCCACTTCGGCAGGCGGTACGCTCGCAGCCATGTCCAGCCCCGAGTCCGACAGACTCCGGCCGCCGGTTCGCCGGTGGCCGCTCGCCGACGCCGAAGCCCGCTGACCCCAGCGGTCACCGGGCTTCCACCGTCGCGCCGTCGGCCACCGCCGGATCATCCGCGGCGGTGTGGGCCGACTCCCATGTTCCGTGAGAACACCGGACATTCCACCGCGTTGCCGTTCTCGCGCTCCGGCGCGTGACACGGGCGCGGCCCGCATCCCCTGCACACCGCTCGTTCCTCCGACGGTTCCGTACAAGGGGTCCTCTCTCATGCCATTCGCTGTCCATGTGCTCGGGCTGGCGGTCTTCGCCCAGGGCACATCGGAGTTCATGCTGTCCGGCCTGCTCTCGGGCATCGCCGGTGACCTGCACGTCTCACTGGGCGCCGCCGGTCTGCTGACCTCGGCCTTCGCGGTCGGGATGGTGGTCGGTGCGCCGCTCACCGCTCTGGCCGGCCGCACCTGGCCCCGGCGCCGGGCACTGCTGTTCTTCCTCGGCGTCTTCGTCGCCGTCCATGTCGTCGGCGCCCTGACCCCCAGCTACGGGGTGCTGCTCGCGACCAGGGTCGCGGGGGCGCTCGCCAATGCCGGTTTCTGGGCGGTGGCGCTGGTCACCGCACTGGACATGGTCGGCCCGCACCAGCGGGCGCGGGCCACCGCCGTGGTCGTCGGCGGCGTGACCGTCGCGTGTGTGGTGGGCGTTCCGGCGGGTGCGGCGCTCGGTGAACTGTGGGGCTGGCGCTCGGCTTTCTGGGCTGTTGCCCTCGTCTCCGTGCCGGCCGCGGTCGCACTGCTGGTGGCCGTGCCGGGGGGCCGGCCCGACGACGCGCCACAGGTGGGCGCGAGGAGTGAACTGCGCGCCCTCGCCCGGCCCCGGCTGCTGCTGACGCTGCTGGTGATGGCGCTGGTGCAGGGGGCGACCTTCTGCACGTTCTCCTACCTGGAACCGCTGGTCACCCGGGTCACCGGGTTCGGCGCGGGCTGGGTGCCCGTGGTGCTCGCGCTGTTCGGCGTCGGCTCGTTCGCGGGTGTCACCCTGGCCGGACGCCTGGCCGACGCCCGCCCGGACGCGGTCATCGGACTCGGAATGACCGCCCTGGCCGTCGGCTGGGCCGCCCTGGCCCTGACCGCCGCCCACCCGGTGGCAGCCCTCGCCCTCGTCCTGCTCCAGGGGGCACTTGCCTTCGGTACGGGAACGACGCTGATCACCCGGGTCTTCCACCTGGCTCCGGACGCCCCGACGATGGCGGGCTCCTTCGCGACGGCCGCCTTCAACGTGGGCGCCGCGGCCGGGCCCTGGCTGGGCGGCCTGGCTCTCGGCGCGGGTTTCGGCTTCCGCGCTCCGGTCTGGGTCAGCGCCCTGCTGATGGGTGCGGCCCTCGCGCTCACGGGGGTACTCTCGGCGGCTTCCGGCGTCGTACGGCCTCCTACCGCCCGGAGGCGGCCGGCGCCGGAACGATGACGGCGACGGCCCGGGGCGGACCCACCGAGTGACGTCCAGATCACACTCCGCCGCAACGGCATGTTCACGTCCGGGCATAAAACGTCTGAGAGACTTTGTTCCGACGGGGTACATAACCCGTCCCGGCAACGAAGCCGACGCTCCCGCACACACTCCGCCGCCACCCGGCCCTCCACGGCCCGGGCGGCCCCCCTGCCCGAAAGGTTCTTTCCATGCCCCTGGCCCTGCTCGCCCTCGCTGTGAGCGCCTTCGGCATCGGCACCACCGAGTTCGTGATGATGGGGCTGCTGCCCAACGTCGCGGACGATCTGGGAACGTCCGTACCCACCGCCGGTTACCTCGTGTCGGCGTATGCGATCGGCGTCGTGCTCGGTGCCCCGCTGCTCACCGGCCTCGGCTCCAGGATCCCGCGCAAGCGGATGCTCCTGCTGCTGATGGCCGTCTTCACCGTCGGCAACCTCGCTTCCGCCTTCGCCCCCGACTTCGGCTGGCTGCTGGCCGGCCGATTCCTGGCCGGACTTCCGCACGGGGCCTTCTTCGGGGTCGGCGCGGTCGTAGCCGCGCGCCTCGTTCCCGACGGCCGCCAGGCCCGCGCCGTCGCCACGATGTTCCTCGGCCTGACCGTGGCCAACATCGTCGGCGTCCCGGCGGCCACCCTGCTGGGGCAGCACCTCGGCTGGCGCGCAACGTTCGTCGTCGTCGCGGTGATCGGGCTGGGCGCGATGGCCGCCCTCGCCCGCCTCGTACCGCAGATCCCCGTCGAGGCGCACCAGAACGTGCGCCGTGAACTGAGCGCGCTCGGCAACCGGCAGGTGGTACTCGGCCTGCTCACCGCCGTCCTCGGCTTCGCGGGTGTCTTCGCCGTCTACTCCTACCTCTCGTCCATGACGACCGAGGCGATGGGCTTCGGCGAGTCCTCGGTGACGCTCGTACTCGCGCTCTTCGGCATCGGGATGACCCTCGGCGCGCTGGCGGCGGGACCGCTGACCGACCGGGCGCTGCGTCCCACCCTCTACGGCTCGCTGGCGGCCCTGGCCGTCGTCCTCGTGGTCTTCCCCTTCACGGTCCATGTGCAGTGGGCGGCGCTGGTCATGGTGGTGCTGCTCGGCGGCATCGGCTTCATGACGACCACGCCGCTGCAGATGCTCGTGATGAACAAGGCCAAGGACGCCCCCACGCTGGCGTCCGCCTCCAACCACTCCGCCTTCAACCTCGCCAACGCGGGCGGGGCCTGGCTCGGCGGCGTCGCCATCGCGGCAGGCTGGGGCTGGACGTCTCCGGCCCTGGTCGGCGCGGTGCTGGCCGTGGCCGGACTCGCCGTGGCGGTCACGGCGGGTGTGCTGGACCGGAACCCGGGCACCTCGCGTGTCGTGGCGTCCGGCGCCCGCGCCGAGGCGCGCGAGCACGCGGAGGCACGCTCCGAGTCCTGAGCCCCGGGTCCCTGGGCTCCGAGCCCGGGCCCCCGGTCCCGGGCTCCGGCGAGCCGTGAGTCCGGGACCGGGCATCGTCGGTCACGGCGATGCCCGGCCGGTGGGGGCGGATGTCCCGCGTCCCCACCGGTCCGATCCCAGCCAGGCCGCCGTGACCAGGCCCGCCGACGCTGCCACTGCCAGAAGCAGCCGTACGTCCGTCACCGCGAGCAGCCCGGCCCCGCACGCGAGCGCCAGTGCGTTCGGCACCATCATCAGCGAGTTGGCCGCCGCCGCCGTACGGCCCAGTACCGCGTCCGGGGTCTCCCGCTGCACCGCGGTCATCGCGGTGATCAGCACGCACGGCAGGCCCGCACCGATGGCCACGCTCGCCGCGAGGGCCACCGGCTCACCGGCCGAGGGCCTCACCCCCAGGGCGACCGCGAACACCGCGATCCCGGCAGCCGCGAAGGCGCGCTCCGGCACGCGGCGCAGCATGGGCCCGGCCAGCAGCCCGACCGCCACCGACCCCGCACCCTGGAAGGCGTACAGCACCCCGGCGTACGCCGGTGGACGGCCCAGCGTCTCGACGACGGCGTACACCGCCGCCCCGTTGAACCCCGCCAGGAGCATCGTCAGCGCTCCGGCGTACACCAGCGGCCGCAGGGTCGCCGAGCCGCGGAGCAGCCGTATCCCCGCCGCCGTACCGCCCCGCCGTCCAGCCCTACGGGGCGCCCCGGCCGGCTCCCGCACCCGCAGCTGCGCGAAGACCAGGGCCGCCACGGCGAACGTCACCGCGTCCAGCACGACCACGGGGCCCGCGCCGTACCGTGCGTACAGCCCGGCGCCCGCGAGGGGCGCGAGCAGCTTCATGCCCTCGTTCGCCGTCGTGCGCAGCCCGTTGAAGTCGCCCAGCAGCCGGGAGTCGACCGCCCGCGCCACCAGCGCGGCCTCCGCCGCGTCCAGGAGTACGCCACTCACTCCGTAGAGGAACAGGACCGCGAAGAGCGCACCGATCCTGTGGCCGGGATCGACGAGGAGAAGTGCGGCCAGCAGTCCGGCCATCACCGCATTCACCGTGATCAGCAGGAGCCGGCGGGGCACCTGGTCCGCCACCGCTCCGAGGAGGGGGCCCGCGAGGACCGGCGCCCACATCGCGCACACCGTCAGGGCGGCCAGACCGTCCGACCCGGTGAGCGACTTGACCCAGATTCCGGCGGTCAGCCACATCGCGGACGTACCGAACCCGGACACCGTCAGGCCCACGAGACAGAGCAGGGCCGTGCGATCCCGTACCACCGCGCCCGACGCCACCATGCACTCCCTGCACCCGCAGTTCGCGCTCCCGGCCGGGGCGCTCTCCGGGCCATGCTGACGACTGAGGTGGGGCGGCGGCATCGGGCAGACGCCTCAGAAAGCCATCCCGTTCGCTGAGTGCGCGGTAGCGGATGGGCGGTGGCGGCCCAGTCCCCGCCGGTACACGACTGCAGCGCAACTGCAGCGGGAATGAGGCGCTTTCACGCCCCGAGGGCTGCGTATTCTCCTCGTGACCTCTGGGCGCGGCGACAGGAAGGACGCGGGGATGAGCGGAAGCGGTGCGCCGTGGAATCCGTACGGAGGAGGACAGCCGCCGGGACCGGGGCTGCCACCCGTACCGCCGGCGGGCCCGTGGCCGCCGGGTCCGACGCGCAGGCTGACCTTCGCACGTCTCTTCAACCCGTTCGCTGTGGGGCGTGCGGTGTTCACACCGTCCCGGCCGGACCGTGTGCACGACCCGGCGGTGAAGAGGGTGCAGGTCCTGCGGACGGTCGTCGGCCTGGTCGCCATCACGTGGATGCTGTTGTCCTACGGGCTGGCATCGGACGCCGACGCCGTGGTGGACGACCGCTTCGACCAGATCCGCACCACCCTCATCGTGCTTGGGGTGACCTTCCCGGTCGCCGTCGCCTGCTTCGTCGCGGCGGCCCGCCCACCCAACCGGCGCCTGTTCCTGCGCCGCGTGGCCAAGCCCGCCGGGGCGCTGCTCGCGCTGGTCGTCACGCTCGCCGTGCCGAGACTGATCACGGGGCTGGGCTACGTGGACGAGGAAACGGACTGGACGGCGTCGCCGGGGAGGGTGGTGCTGCTGTTCGCCCTCGGCGCCTTCCTGTTGTGGCTCGCCCCCTTCGCTCTCTACGGCATCGCGCAGTCGCTCGTGCACGTCTTCCGGACGGCAGACCTCCACGAGACGGTCCCGCCGCTGCTCGCGACGCTGCTCGTCTGGGAGGTCGCCCTCTTCGACGTCTTCCGGGGCGCCTACGACAGCGTGCCGTTCGGGGTGCGGGTGGCCTTCACCCTGGGAGCCCCGCTGTCCGTCACCGCCGTGGCGGTGTGGGAGCTGAGGCGGCTGCGCACCCGGCACGGCATCACCCTGCGCGGAGCGCTGCTCCGCTGAGCCGCCCCGGCGGAGACCGTCCCTCGGGCCTGCCGCTGCCGACCGGTCCGCACCGCGTGTGCGGACCGGCTCCAGGTGTCCCGCGTCAGCTCGACTCGCGCCACCGGTTCGTGATCGGCAGCCGGCGGTCCTTGCCGAAGCCCTTCGGCGAGATCTTCGTGCCCGGCGGGTACTGCCGCCGCTTGTACTCCGCCGTGTCCACCATCCGCAGCGTCTTCGTCACCAACGCCTCGTCGTACCCGGCCGCCACGATCGCGTCCCGGCCCTGGTCCCGGTCGACGTACAGCTCCAGGATGCTGTCCAGGACGTCGTAGTCCGGCAGCGAGTCCGTGTCCACCTGGTCCGGGCGCAGTTCGGCGCTCGGGGGCTTGGTGATGGACGCCTCCGGGATCGGCGGCGTCAGGCCGCGCTCCTCGGCGGCGCGGTTGCGCCACTTCGCCAGGCGGAAGACCGACGTCTTGTACACGTCCTTGATCGGCCCGTACGCGCCGACGGAGTCCCCGTACAGCGTGGAATAGCCCACCGCCAGTTCGGACTTGTTGCCCGGCGCGAGCACGATCTGGCCCTCCTGGTTGGAGATCGCCATCAGCATCGTGCCGCGCAGCCGCGACTGGAGGTTCTCCTCCGCCAGCCCGGTGAGCCCCAGCGACCCCATGTAAGCGTCGAACATCGGCTCGATCGGTACGGTGCGGAAGTTCAGCCCCGTACGCCGGGCCAGCTCGGCCGCGTCGCCCTTGGAGTGGTCCGAGGAGTACTTCGACGGCATCGAGATGCCGTACACATGCTCGGCACCCAGCGCGTCGCAGGCGATCGCCGCGACGAGCGCCGAGTCGATTCCGCCCGAGAGGCCGATCAGGACGCTGCTGAAACCGTTCTTCGCGGCGTACGCGCGCAGACCCACGACCAGCGCCGAGTACAGCTCCTCGTCGTCGTCCAGCCGCTCGGCGTATCCGCCGGCCAGCTCGGGCTCATAGGCCGGCAGCGGCTCCTCGCTCAGCACCACATGGTCGATCCGCAGTCCGTCGTTGACGACCCCGGACGGCGCCACGGCCGCAGCGGCCGGCAGGTCCAGGTCGAGGATCACGGTGCCCTCGGCGAACTGGGGTGCGCGGGCGATGACTTCGCCGTCCTTGTCGACGACGATGGAGTCCCCGTCGAAGACCAGCTCGTCCTGGCCGCCGATCATCGCCAGATACGCCGTCGTGCAGCCGGCCTCCTGGGCCCGCTTGCGGACCAGTTCCAGCCTGGTGTCGTCCTTGTCGCGCTCGTACGGGGAGGCGTTGATCGACAGCAGCAGCCCGGCTCCGGCGGCGCGCGCGGCCGGGACACGGCCGCCGTCCTGCCAGAGGTCCTCACAGATCGCGAGCGCCACATCGATGCCGTGCACCCGCACGACGGGCATGGAGTCGCCCGGCACGAAGTACCGGAACTCGTCGAAGACGCCGTAGTTGGGCAGGTGGTGCTTGGCGAAGTTCAGGGCGACCTGCCCGCGGTGCAGCACCGCGGCGGCATTGCGCGGGGACCCCGCGGGCTGGCCGTAGCGTGCCGCGGCGTGCTCCGAGCGGTCGAGATGGCCGACGACGACCGGCAGTTCCCCGAAGCCCTCGTCGGCGAGACGGGCGGCGAGCGCGTGCAGCGCCTTCCGCGAGGCCTCGACGAAGGACGACCGCAGGGCCAGGTCCTCGACGGGATAGCCGGTCAGCACCATCTCGGGGAACGCCACCAGGTGGGCGCCCTGCTCGGCGGCGTGCCGGGTCCAGTGGACGATCGACTCGGAGTTGCCGGCGAGGTCTCCGACGGTCGCGTCGATCTGATTGAGTGCGAGACGTAGTTGAGGCACGCGGCCAGTGTAATCGTCTGACTGACGCGATGTCCTGGTGTCACCCCGGCCGGAGGCGGCGGACCGCCTCCGGACGCAGTCGGGCCGCGCGGCTCAGCGCAGGTAGCCGAGGACCGTCATCATCCCCGATTCGGAGTGGTAGACGTTGTGGCAGTGCAGCATCCACAGCCCCGGGTTGTCCGCGTCGAAGTCGACCGTCAGTGAGCGCCGGGGCAGGATCGCCGCGGTGTCCTTACGGGCGCCGGGGGCCGCCCCCTTGCCCGCTCCGGCCAGCGCGAACGTATGGCCGTGGAGGTGGAGGGGATGCCACATCGAGGTGCGGTTGGTGAAGACCAGGCGTACCCGCTCCCCGGCCCGGACGGGCTGCCGCACCGCCGGGTCGTAGCGCTTGCCGTCGAAGGCCCAGTCGTAGGCCGCCATGGAACCCGTGAGCGTGATCCGCACGGTCCGGTCGGGCTCACGAGCCGGGAGCGCGACGGACTCGTCGGGAGCCAGCTTGTTGGCCGTGAGCACCTGGCCGTCCAGCTCCCCGGGCCGTGCGGAGGGCGGCGGCACAGCTCCCCGGGCCGTCCGCAGCACGGCCATCGTCGACGCGCCCTTGCCCTCGGCGAGAGCGGTCAGCGGGAACACCCCGTCCCCGGCCGTCACCAGCACGTCGTACCGCTCGCCCATGCCCAGCAGCAGGGCGTCGGTCTCGGTGTGCCGCACCGGGAAGCCGTCCGTGTGCGTGACGGTCATCCGGTGACCGCCGAGTGCCAGCCGGAACGCGGTGTCCCCGCCCGCGTTGATGACGCGCAGCCGGATGCGGTCGCCGGGGTGGGCCTTGAATACCGAAGGGGCTTCGGCCCTGCGGCCGTTGACCAGGTAGTGGGGGTAGTCGACGTCGCCCGCGTGGCCGCCGAGCAGATCGCTCTCGGCTCCCGCCAGCAGACGGGAGGGGGCGTCGCCGTCGCCGTCGGTCGCTGCGGCCATGTCGTGACCGGCGGCGTCATGGCTGCCGCCCCGGCCCTTGGTGAGTTCGTCGAGGACCGCGTCGGGGGTTGAGCCGTCCACCCCGTCGAGCCAGTCGTCGAGGACGACGATCCACTCACTGTCGTACTGGAGCGGCTCCTTCGGGTCGTCGACGATCAGCGGCGCGTACAGCCCCCGGTCGAGCTGGACACCCGAGTGGGGGTGGATCCAGTACGTCCCGGGGTGGGTGACCGCGAACCGGTAGGTGAAGTCGGCGCCCGGCTTGACCGGTTGCTGGGTCACCCCGGGGACGCCGTCCATGTCGTTGCGGAGGGAGAGGCCGTGCCAGTGCATCGAGGTGGCCTGGGGCAGGTGGTTGGCCAGGGCGAGTTCCAGGGTGTCGCCCGCCGTGACCCGGATCGCCTCACCCGGCAGACGGTCCCCGTACGCCCAGGTGGGGACGGTGAGGCCGCCGCCCAGTTCGAAGCGGGACGTGGTGGCGGTGAGCGAGACCTTCCGCAGGGGGCCGGCGCCCCGCCGGGTCTCGGTGTCCACCACCTCGGGTCCGTCGGGCGTGACGTACTGGTCGGCGGCTCGCGCGGGGGAGGGGGCGCGGAGGGGCGCGGCATGGGCCTGGGAGGCGACGGCCTGGGAGGCGAGGCCTGCTGTCCCGGCCAGGGCGACGCCGGCGCCGAGCACGGTCCGGCGAGTGGGCATTTCAGACATATTGCGCACGGTACCGCTGGCGGGTATAAGGGCGCGGCCCCGACACCCGGCAGCCCGGTGCCCCCCTCGTGCCTACGGGGGAGGGGCACCAGGCGCCCGGGGTGCGGGGCGGTACGGACTCTCTGTGGCGGCGGCGGAGCGGTCAGGTGCTGGCGTAGACCCTCTCCGCCCAGCCGGCGACCTGCTCGTCCGAGAGGTGGAGCGCCAGGTCGGCCTCGCTGATCATGCCGATCAGCTTCTTGTCCTCGATCACCGGGAGCCGGCGGATCCGGTGGCTCTGCATCTCCTCCAGCACCGCGTCGACGCCGGCCGTCGACTCGATCCAGCGCGGAGTGCCGTCGCAGAGCTCGCCCGCCGTCACCGCCGACGGATCGTGCCCCGACGCCACGCACTTGATCACGATGTCTCGATCGGTGATGATCCCGACCATTCGGTCCTGCTCGCCGTTGGCGGAGACGGGAAGCGCCCCCACCTTGTGGTCCCGCATCATCTGGGCGGCGCGGTCGAGCGTCTCGTGGGCGGGGATCCAGTGGGCCCCGGTGTGCATGATGTCCTTGGCCGTGGTCATGGGGTTGCCTCCTGCGTGCCGATGGGCACTGCTGTACGTCCCCGAGTCCTTCCATCGTCCCGGGCCCGCCCGGCGCACGCCAACGCTGTCACCCGTTCGGGCGTACGCCGGGCCGGTCCCGCGTTCAGGAACGGGGCGCGGCCCCGCGCGCGGCGAGCATGTCCGCCATCAGGTCCAGCTCGGACTGCTGGGCCTCGACCATGCCCTGGGCCAGCCGCTTCTCCACGGGAACGGTGCACTGCTCGGCGCAGCCGCGGGCCATCGCGACGCCGCCCTTGTGGTGGTCGGTCATCAGCTGCAGGAAGAGGATCTCGGCCTGCTTGCCGTCGGCCCCGCGGAGCCGGTCCAGCTCGGTCCTGGTCGCCATGCCGGGCATGAGGGCCCCGTCATGAGCCATGCCCGCACCCTCCGTGTCCCGCATGCCCTTCATGCCGTGCATGTCGTGGCCGCTGTGGGCGTCCGGCATCCAGGCCATCGGGCCCTGCCCGTCGGGCGCCGTCTTCGGCAGCTCCCACAGATCCAGCCAGCCGAGCAGCATGCCCCGCTGGTTGGCCTGCGTATTGGCGATGTCGTACGCGAGGCGGCGTACGTCCTCGTCCCGCGTCCCGTCCCGCACGATGAACGACATCTCCACGGCCTGCTGGTGGTGGACGGCCATGTCCCGCGCGAAGCCGGCGTCCGCGGACTCCGCCGAGGGTGTACGAGGCCCGGGCGCAGTCCCGTCACCTCGCGCCGAGGCGACCGTAGCCGCGCCGGCGAACAGCAGGGCGAGGCCCACGGCGGAGCCCGCCACCCACCGCGTACGACGGTTGCGCGAGGGGCTCAACCGTCGATCCCGCCGGTGCAGGGCGCGCCGGGCTCGGGCGTCTGCGCACCCTGGACGTACTTCGCGAAGAACCGGGCCACCCGGGGGTCATCGGCGCTGTCCACCGTGACCTGCTTGCCCCAGGCGCTGAGCATGATCGCCCCGGCCTGCCCTTCGTACGGGGACATCAGGGAGTACGGGGTGCTCCTGACGCGCGACGCGAGTCTGCCGACGTCGTCCCCGGAGGCCTTCTCGCTGTGCGTCACCCAGACCGCACCGTGTTCCAGGGCGTGCACGGCGTTGACGTTCGGGACGGCCTTTTCGTATACGACGCCGTCGCAGTTCAGCCAGGCCGGATTGTGGTTCCCGCCGACGGGCGGCTCCATGGGGTACTTCACGTCGGTGGTGACGTGGTCACGGGTCAGCGCCTTCGCGTCCCACGTCTTCTCGCCCGCGATCGGCTCGGCGGCGAGCTTCTTCTTCTCCTGCTCGGTCTGCTTGGAGTCCTGGGCCCGGCTCTCCTCGGTCTTCTCCTTCGCCTCGGACTTCTCCAGCAGCATGTACGACCCGAATCCCAGCAGGCCGGCGACCACGACGGCGCTCAGGCCTATGGCGACGACCCGGTTGCGGCGGTCCCGCGCACGGTCGGCGCTGCGCATCTGCTCTATGCGGGTCCTGCGGTCGAAGCTCATGACGTCGGGTCCTTCTGCCAAGGGGTCGGGAGGGACGGGAGAGGAGCGGGGGAAACCGGTGCGCGTGAGACCGTGGGGGAGCCCCCGCGGCCCTTGCACACCATGGGCGCCGATCGTAGTGGGTGGCCGCGTGCTCTCTCTCACACCGTGTGCGTAATCTGGGTGAAATCCCGGGTCGTGATACTGAGGTGTCTCCCCTACCCCGGGCGGTGGTGCACGGACCGTCTGAACTGCAAGGATGTGGCTATGGACAAGCAGCAGGAATTCGTCCTCAGGACGCTTGAGGAGCGCGACATCCGCTTCGTACGGCTGTGGTTCACCGATGTTCTCGGTTACCTCAAGTCCGTCGCCGTGGCCCCGGCCGAGCTCGAGCAGGCCTTTGACGAGGGCATCGGCTTCGATGGCTCGGCGATCGAGGGCTTCGCCCGTGTATACGAATCGGACATGATCGCCAAGCCGGACCCCGGCACGTTCCAGATCCTTCCGTGGCGCGCGGAGGCTCCCGGCACGGCGCGGATGTTCTGCGACATCCTGATGCCGGACGGCTCGCCCTCCTTCGCCGACCCGCGCTACGTCCTCAAGCGCATCCTCGCCAAGACCTCCGACCTGGGCTTCACCTTCTACACGCACCCGGAGATCGAGTTCTTCCTGCTGAAGAACAAGCCGGTCGACGGCAGCCGCCCCACTCCGGCCGACAGCTCCGGCTACTTCGACCACACCCCGCAGAACGTCGGCATGGACTTCCGCCGCCAGGCGATCACCATGCTCGAATCGATGGGCATCTCGGTCGAGTTCAGCCACCACGAGGGCGCCCCCGGCCAGCAGGAGATCGACCTCCGCTACGCGGACGCGCTGTCCACCGCCGACAACATCATGACCTTCCGCCTGGTCATGAAGCAGGTCGCGCTGGAGCAGGGTGTGCAGGCCACCTTCATGCCGAAGCCGTTCTCGGAGTACCCGGGCTCGGGCATGCACACCCACCTCTCCCTCTTCGAGGGCGACCGCAACGCCTTCTACGAGTCGGGCGCCGAGTACCAGCTCTCCAAGGTCGGCCGGTCCTTCATCGCGGGCCTGCTCAAGCACGCCGCTGAGATCTCCGCCGTGACGAACCAGTGGGTCAACTCGTACAAGCGCATCTGGGGCGGCTCCAGCCGCTCCGCGGGCGCCGGCGGCGAGGCCCCCTCGTACATCTGCTGGGGCCACAACAACCGCTCCGCGCTGATCCGCGTCCCGATGTACAAGCCCGGCAAGACCGGCTCGGCCCGCGTCGAGGTCCGCTCCATCGACTCCGGCGCCAACCCCTACCTGACATACGCGGTGCTGCTCGCCGCGGGCCTCAAGGGCATCGAGGAGGGCTACGAGCTCCCGGCCGGCGCCGACGACGACGTCTGGGCCCTCTCCGACTCCGAGCGCCGCGCGATGGGCATCGAGCCGCTGCCGCAGAATCTGGGCGAGGCGATCTCGCTGATGGAGAAGAGCGAACTGGTCGCAGAGACTCTGGGCGAGCACGTTTTCGACTTCTTCCTGCGCAACAAGAAGCAGGAGTGGGAGGAGTACCGCAGCGAGGTCACGGCCTTCGAGCTAAAGAACCTGCTGCCGGTGCTGTAACCGCAGGTCAGCGCCCTTGAGGTGCTTGAACGTGGCTTCGGGCCGACGGTGCGAC